>JAFUPS010000201.1 GCA_017481085.1 Clostridia bacterium
TACTGCCGCCGATTGCTGTGAGGACGTTGCCGCAGTCGAAGCCTTTGACGCGTCTTTTCTGCCCAAGGAAAAGAAGTGGATGCCCAGTCAAGAGGAGTTCTACATCTATAGTCATTCATCTGTGGTAAGATAAACGTAAAAGCCGCTGAGGTGGAGAGATCCATCTCAGCGGCTTTTTTTATGCTCCTATAAATGCATACACGATAACTGCAATGATTACTGCGGCAATGACCAGGCGCGAGATAATAAACGGAATGATAAGTTTTCTTCTCGCTGCCATTCGCTTATAGTTGGGTTTGGATAGCAACCCGAATGCGATGTAACCGACTACGCTCACAATGCTGATGACATATAAATATTGCCACTGCGTAAAGTAGTTGACGATAGCAAACACGGTGGCAAGTGCTAGGCAAGCCATAGCGCACCAGTAATATTTGCGGCTTTGCGCTTCATCAAGCAAGCGTTTGTTCTCAATATCGGCATCGGAGATCAGCTCGTCAATACTTATCTTAAACAGGCTTGATAATTCCTTTAGACTGTCGATACTCGGGTAGCCCTTGTCGGTCTCCCATTTGGATATTGCCGTGCGCGTTACGTAGATCTTTTCCGCAAGTTCGTCTTGTGTCAGGTTGTTATCGGTTCTTAGTTTTTTTAATTTTTCACCAAAAGTCATAACGGTTCCTCCTTGCTTTTGTGAACCCATTATAACGCCAAAGCCCGATCAAGTCACGACACCATCCGTCACATCAGCGTTTTTTATAGATAACGAGCTCGGGATTTTCGCCGTTTTCCTCATAGGTGCAGATAAGAATGAAGTCCATATTGGCAACGACGCCAAAACATCTGTCCCCGCCGAATTCGCATTCGAGCTGATTTCCCAGATAGGTGGCGTTATCATCGAGGAATTTGACGGTCTTACCGTTTGGGAGGCGGTATTCAAGATTGACGTACCCGCCTACAAGAGCGTTCAGCCTTTCAACCCTCGGCATTCCTTCGACACCGAGAGCGTTAATCTCGTCGATCAGTTTGCGCTTGAATTCTTCAAACTTTCCGCCATCGTCAAGATTTTTATACTGTTTCCAATAGTCAAGCTTGGGGAGCATTTCTTTTAGATAGGCGCGAGCCTGCTCCGAGGGGAAGGCCTCGCTTGCCATATTCGCCACGCAGACCTCGATCAGATCGTCCATATCGTGATACATATACTCGCCGTCAGCATAACACCACTTGCAGTAGTCTTCGTTGAAGATTCCGTCTTTCTCATGGCTGATGCTGCTATCTTCCAGGGGCATTCCACAACATTGACATATCAGTTTTCTCGGAGAGCCGAGAAGCGTATTGATGGACACATCAAAAAGTTTTGACAGGAGCTTGAGTGCTTCGGTGTTGGGTACCGTTTCACCATTTTCCCAACGGCTGACCGCCTGACGGGTGACAAATACTTTTTCAGCAAGCTCCTCCTGGGAGAGCCCATGTTTTGTTCTGAGTTCCAATATAATATCTTTCGTTTCCATATTCCTTACCGCCTTTGATTACTGCGATTACATTATAACAGATTGCCGTGCGCATCACAAGCAACGCGCTGTTGCACAAAAGCTATTTGATGACTTGAATTATAAATGCAAGTGTTATATAATATACATTGCCATTTTTGATTTTACGGGGCGTAATTATGAGCGATAACAAGGAAATGCTCGGCACAGCGCCGATCGGCAAATTGCTGTTCAAATTGGCAGTTCCGACGGTGGTGGCCCAGCTTATCAATATGCTATACAACATCGTTGACCGCATCTATATCGGTCATATGCCGGGCGACGGAAGCCTGGCGCTGACGGGTGTCGGCGTATGTATGCCGATTATTATGATCATCTCGGCATTTGCGGCGCTGATCGCCTCGGGCGGTGCGCCCAAGGCATCCATCTCGATGGGCAAGGGAGACAATGATTCTGCCGAAAAAATTATGGGCGGATGTTTTTCTCTGCAGCTTGTTATTTCTGCCGTTCTGACCGTCATTTTACTGATTTGGAATAAAGAGCTGCTTTTGACGTTCGGTGCAAGTGAAAACACCATCGGTTACGCCAACGATTATATGAACATCTACGCCATTGGCACCGTCTTTGTTCAACTAACGCTTGGTATGGGCGCGTTTATCACCGCGCAGGGTTACACCAAAATCAGTATGATCACGGTGCTGATTGGCGCTGTCAGCAATATCATCCTTGACCCGATTTTTATTTTCGGCTTTAATATGGGGGTTAAGGGCGCAGCGCTTGCCACCATTCTATCGCAAGCCGGCTCTTGTGTGTGGGTGCTTCTGTTCCTTTGCGGAAAGAAGACCTATCTAAAACTCAAGAAGCAAAATCTCCGCATTGACGGAAAGCTCGTTTTCCCTTGTATTGCACTGGGAACGGCAACCTTTATTATGCAAAGCAGTGAAAGCGTCATTTCGGTTTGCTTTAATTCTTCTCTACTTAAATACGGTGGAGATATTGCCGTTGGCGCTATGACGATCCTTACAAGCGTGATGCAGTTTGCAATGCTCCCGATGCAGGGCATTGCACAGGGCGCACAACCGATACTCAGCTATAATTTCGGTGCCAAAAACGCCGAGCGTGTCAAGAAAACCTTTAAGCTGTTGCTTATTTCTTGCCTTACGTATTCTTTTGCCATTTGGGGAGCCATTATGCTGTTACCGCAAATGTTCGCAGGAATATTCACACCCGATACAGCACTCATTGAATTCACCGCAACGGCACTTAGGATCTACTGTGCAGTAATGTGCATATTCGGTATTCAGATTGCTTGTCAAATGGCTTTTGTTTCCATCGGTAACGCACCGTGTTCTATTATCGTTGCCATCGTTCGCAAGTTTGTGTTACTGTTGCCGCTTATCTACATTATGCCGCAACTCATATCAGACAAAACAATGGGCGTTTACACGGCAGAGCCTGTTGCCGACGTGATAGCCGTAACCTTTACCGCTATCCTTTTCGCCGTGCAATTTAAGAAGGCACTAAAGTCTTTAACGATAGAAACTTCAAAGGAGGCAGCACAATGAAAATTGCAGTAACTTACCAAAACGGAGAGATCTTTCAGCACTTCGGACATACCGAGCAGTTTAAGATCTATACCGTAGAAGACGGAAAAATTATCAGCAGCGAAGTGGTCGATACCAACGGCAGCGGTCACGGAGCACTTGCAGGACTGCTTTCAGCACTCGGCATTGACGCTCTTATTTGCGGTGGCATCGGCGGCGGCGCACGGATGGCACTTGCCGAGGCGGGCATTGAGCTTTACGGCGGTGTTAGCGGCTCTCCGGACGCCGCAGTTGATGCACTGCTCGACGGCACGCTTGGGTTTGATCCAAATGTCAAGTGCGACCATCACGACCACCACGGCGAAGGTCACACCTGCGGTGACCACGGTTGCGGACATACCTGTTCAGACAACGGTTGTCACTGAAATAATAGTATTTCTTTGTCTGCTGCGGGGCAACTGTTGACGGTAGAAAAGACTTGACTTTTGCGGTTTTATAAGGTACGTACACACAACAAAAATACTCCTCATAGACGGCGGGCTTGCCGTTTATGGGGAGTATCTTTTTGACCGCAGTTTATCCCACGGCCACGACCGGAGCACACGAAAACAATGGAGGTAAGAGCGCCGGAAAGGATGTGTTTCCGAGCGGAAAGGGGGTGGAAATGTATGGAAAAACCGTCAAATCCAGTATTTCAGCAACCGGCACTTTTTTAGTTTCAATACAGGAATGAACGACTTGAGCTTTATTAGGCCTATTAAGTATCGGCATCTAACTGTAGGCGATTTGCTTGTTTTTCATATTCACTAAAATTTGTTCTGCCGTGCGTTTGATATTTTTTATTGATTTTAGCAACTAAATATGGTAAAATAAACAGTACCTATAGGTTTCTAAGTATTTTCTATTAAAGAAGCCGATAGAAGCGACCAATAGTAATCGGCCGATTTGTCTACATGGCACGGTTACGCTTAAAGGGGGAGTTCGGTGAGCGATCGCCTGTTTTTCAGCATTATTGTACCGTTGTATAACTGTGAGGATCTGGTTGATGCGATGGTAGAGCACTTCAATGAGCAAACCTCTTTTGACTTTGAAGTTATTTTTGTGAACGACGGCTCGAAGGACGGTACGCTGCAGCGTCTTATGCAAAAGCTTGAGAGTGCCGCCTTTGCATACAAAGTCCATACGCAGAAAAATGCCGGCCCCGGCGAGGCCCGGAATACCGGTATGGCGCTGGCTGCCGGCGAGTATCTGCTGTTTGTGGATGCAGATGACTACCTGGTGCCGGACGCTATTGACACACTGCGGAAAAGTGCCGAGGAAACCCATGCCGACGTGCTGCTGTTTGGCTATCACCAGGATTTTTACGTAACCGAAACAGAGCTTGACCACCGTGTGACAGTCGTGCCGGACAAACAGGTGTTGACCGGGAACCGGGAAATCGTGGCGGCGGTGCCGTTGCTTGATGAGAAAAAGGTGTTTTCGTTCGCCTGGAACAAAGCGGTGAAGCGAGCGTTGGCTGCTGAGAAAACGGTGAAGTTTTCTAAGCGGATGCACAGCGAGGATTATTTCTTCTATATCGAGCTGTTCCACCACGTGCAGTCGTTGGCGGTGCTGGACCGGGCGCTGTACCACTATATCAAATCGCCGCGTGAAACGCTGACGAATCAGCCGTATCTCAAAAACTTCTATGCGCTGATCACCGACCGTTACACGGCCATGCAAAATCTGCTGAAGGATGCCGGTGTATATGCCGGTGAGAGTGCCGCCAGCGCGGCGAATACGCATATCAAGCATATATTCAGTCATTTTTCCAATAACTGCTCGCCGTTTTCGGGACTGCAAGGGCGCGAGATCCGGCAGGATATCCAGCGCACGCTGACCGATCCGCTGACGGCGGAGGCGCTGTCGTTGGCAAATGCACGGTCCCGGGCGCAAAAGATCATGAACGCACTGCTCAAAACGAAGAGCGTGTGGGTGTGTTACCCGTTCGCCAAAGGCGTTAGTGCGATGCGCAACAGCAAGCTGTTTGATAAGATGAAGTAACCGATACGGTTTGTGAGGTGCCACATGAAAAGAGTGTTAGTATACGGGATGACCGATAATCCCGGCGGCATGGAGGCCTACGTAATCAATTTGGTCAAACGAGTAAAGGACGATGTTACCTTTGACTATGTTATTGATTTTGCGACCATTGCTCATAGCGAGTTTATCGAAAGCATGGGCAGCAAGGTCTACCATATTCCGCCTAAGGGCAAGCAGCTGTTTGCGCACTGGGCAGGGCTTTGGAAGATCTTAAAGCAGCATCCGGAATATGAGACGGTGTACTTTAACGTGCTGGATGCCGGCGTTGCCATCACCGAGCTGGTGCCGTGGCTATTGGGGCGTAAGGTCGTCACGCACAGCCACAACAGCTCGACCGATAAAATGCGGTTGCATCGCCTGTGCCGGCCGCTTATGAATTTCTTGACGCATGGCTACGTGGCTTGCTCCAAGATTGCGTCGGAATTTATGTTTGGAGACGGCGAAAAAGCACTGGTTATCCCCAACGCCATCGAAGCGGAAAAATTTGTGTTTGACCCACAGCTACGCGAGCAAAAACGCGCGGAGCTGGGGCTGAAGGATGAGTTTGTGGTCTGCCACATTGGCCGACTGGTAATGCAAAAAAACCCTCTTCGTTTGTTGGATATCTTCAAGGCGTTTCTGGCGAAAGAGCCGAACGCGGTTTTACTATCTATCGGTACCGGTGACATGGAGAGCGAGGTTCACCGCCACGCCGAGGAGCTCGGCATCGGCGAGCGTGTGCGTTTTTTGGGCACACGGCTGGACATTCCGGAGCTGTTGCAGGCGGCGGATATGTTCTTGTTCCCGTCGCTGTTTGAGGGCCTAGGCATTGTTGTGCTGGAAGCGCAGGCTTCCGGGCTTCCTTGCGTAGTCAGCACGGAAGTTCCTCGGGAAGTGAATGTAACGGGCAACGTTTCGTTTGTTTCGTTGGATGAATCCGACGATGTATGGGCCGAAAACATATTGGCTGTTTCGGCGGATTTTGTTCGGGAAAACACCTGGCCCAAACTGATTGCCGGCGGTTACGATATTCATAACTGTCAGGAAAAGGATCGGGAACTGTTGGCGATTTTGTTATAAGAGCAGAGTAAGGATTGAAGGGGGATGAGCTCTTGAAAACAACAAAGGTAAAAACCTTTCTCGGCAAGATATTTGATATTCTTACGAATAGGACGCTGTTTTCGTCGCTTTATTTAATAGTGGCCATCTTGTGGTATTTTCCTACATTGGGCGGTATTATGGATTATCCCAAAAAACTATTGTGTATTTGGGGCATCGCACTGATTGGGTATGACCTGCTGACAAAGCGATTGAGTCTGAGAGGAAAAGGCGCGATTTGGTTGGTGCTGCTCAGCGTTATGTACGTGGTCACTATATTGATGAATATGGATCGACTGTACAGTGGCGTTAAGCACTTGATTTACAATAGCATTCTGTTGTTCGTGGTATATCCGTTTAATACGCAAACGGATAAAAATACGTATAAAAAGTGGTTTGTGCATCTCAACGACATTATCATTGCCATTGGATTTGTGGCGGCGCTCATATCCGTAGGTATGTACGCTGCACAATATTCGCTGATATTTACTCGCGGCGAAACCCAGTTGGCGATTGGAATCTATTACAATCGACTCCACGGCGTTTACACCAGCGCTAACGTAGGTTCGCTTTTCAGTGTTGTTTGTCTCTGCCTGACCGTTATCAATTATGCGCTGGATAAATCGCATTTCCTGAAATTTAAGTGGTTTCACCTTGCCAACATCATCATCCAGTTTTTGTATTATTCGGCCACGTTGTCCAATGGTGGCTATTTGGCATTGGTCGCAGGTATCACCGCGGCGACTGTGGTGCTTGTTTTTCCGTTTTTGCAGAAGCGGGTCAAAGCTGTATGGGCCGTTTGCCTGTCGGTGCTGATTCTGGCAACGTCTTTACTGGCTTTGGAGGGGGCTACCTACGTTTCGCGCAAAGTGATGGTATCCTTACCGGGTGTTGTCGATACGCTGTTCCCGGATACGCCGGCGCAGCCCGGCGAGGACGATCCCGACAAAACTCCAGACAAAGAAAAGCCCGATAAGCCCATTGTGTTGGAACGCGTGGAGGGCGATGACGATATTACCAACCGCCGCACCACCATTTGGGAAGCCGGCATTGCGCTTTTGAAGGATAATCCGCTGTTTGGCGTGGCCGAAGCAGATATATATGAGGATGATACCTTGATAGCCGATGTAGACGAAAGTAAGCTGACTGAGTTAAACATCAGTGAACTGAAACGCGTCGATGGCTACATGCACAATGCCATTATTCAAATCGTGGTGTATTCCGGCATTATCGGGCTGTTGCTGTTCGTGATTTTTGCAGTTAATGCGGCAATAGGTTATGTGGCCGCCTTGGTAAAATTCCGCCGTTCAGAGGCGTATCCGTTGCTGGCATCTGTTTTTGTTTTGCTGGTCGTATTGGTTTCGCAGATGGCGGCAGAGGCGCACATGCTGTTCTGTCGGCAGGATCTTTTCGCCATTCTGTTCTGGCTGTATTTGGGCTACGGAATGTATAGCATCGATGCGGAAAACCACAAACAGACCGACGAGGCGTTGTTCGTGTGTGATACGCCGTATCAGGTCGTCAATGCCATCAATCTGGCACAGTTGCACGATAGCGCGGATATCTATATTTACGATCAATTCTCGACGGCCAAATCCGTGGCCGAAAACCTCAAGGCGACCAATATATTCCGCAACGTGGTGCTGGTAAAACGGTACAAGAGTCTGCAAGGCGCGGCCAACAAGCTGCTTACGCTGTTCCGTGTGTTTGCGCCGGAATATACCCTCAAAAAGCATCTGGACAGAAAGCTGTTCAAGACCGACTACGGCACGGTATACGTCAGCTTCTTTACGCCGTTTATCGACAGCGTGCGGCTTTCCAATCCGCAGGCGACGTTTGTGCAGTACGAGGATGGTGTGGGGTCGTATTATATCGACGACCTGGAAAATGCTTTCCGTTCGGGCCTGTTCAAGTGGATCAACAAGTTCCTGCTGAATGATAAAATGTCTTATAAGATCGACACGCTGTATCTGAACCATCCGGAGTGTTACGGCGGTCAAAACTTCCAGACGGTGGCGGCGATGCCTAAATGGGAAAGCAGCGACGTACTGGAGACGGTGTTCGATTACCAAGGTAACCGCTTGTATGCGGATAATCGGTTTGTGTACCTCACCCAGCCGCTCGGTGAAACGGTAATGGGTGAGCAGGCGTCGGTCGTAGAGAACGAGATCTTGGCGGCGATCAAGGACAGCGTGGTGCTGCGTGTGCATCCGCGGCAGGATAAAGAGGTTTATGCCGGGTACACGATCGACGGTGTCCGGAATCTATGGGAGATCGAATGCGCACGCCAGATTACGGACGAGCATATTTTGATCGGTGCTTTTTCCACGGCGCAGTTCACCCCGAAGATGCTTTTTGATAAAGAGCCCACGGTGATCTTTACCTACAAGCTGTTTGACGGATTGTTTGAAAACGCGGATACCACCGTCGAAAAGCTGCGTGCTATGTACCGCCAGCCGGAGAAGATTGTTGTGGTCAATGACGTAAACGAATTGCAGACGGTGCTGTCTGCATGCGGAGTGAACGATGCGAAGTGATACGAAAAAATTAAACCAGGTGGTTTTCTTCAACCTGCTTGGCCCCGTGATTTTGAACGGTATCAACTTTTTTACCATTCCCATTTTCACGCGGCTGCTGGGGACGGAAAACTACGGTGTATATACGATCTACGCATCGTATCAGGCTATCCTGGTCATCTTTATGGGCCTGCAAACGCAGGCGATCATCGCGCCGACCAGCATTTATTATAACGGCGAAAATCGCGACAAGTGCTTTTCCAACGCGCTGACCATCTCGTTGCTGTCCAGCTTGCTGCTTTCGGCTGTTATCGGCGTGTTTATTATGCCGATCTCGCGGTTTACCGGGCTGTCGGTTACAATGATCGTGATCATGCTGTTGCATTCCATCGGCATGGTGGGAGCACAGTGGGCGCTGTTTAAGTTCACCTACGATAAACAGGCGAAAACGAATTTCTTTGTTTCGGTGGGCATTGCCGTTTCGGGCGTGCTGCTGTCGCTCTTGTTTATCCAGGGCCTGATGAAGGATGAAAAACCGTATCTGGGATATGCACTGGGGCACGCGATCCCGTACGTGCTCGCCGGCGTGGTGTTCTTCGTCTATTTTCTGGCCAAGGGGAAGAGCTTTTTCTCCAAAAAGGAATGGGCGTTTTGCTTGGCGTTGTGCCTGCCCATCGTATTTCACGGTCTTTCCAACACCTTGCTGCATCAGTGTGATAAGGTGATGATCCAAAAATTTATGGGTGACGCAAGCGCCGGCATCTACGGCTTTGCGGTGTCGTTTGCGAACGTGATGAATATCATTTTCAACGCGCTCAATACCACCTGGGTGCCGTTTTACCACGACGATATCAAGGAAAACCGCAAAGAACAGCTCAAGACCAAAACGAAGAATTACGTGTTTTTGTATACCTGCTTATCCATTGGCTTTATTATGGCGATGCCGGAGGTCGTGAAGCTGTTTGCGCAAAGCGATTTTTGGCCGAGTATCAAGCTAATTCCCATTTTGGTGGTGGGCACGTATTTTGCATTCCTCTATACGTTCCCGGTCAATTTTGAATTTTACTATAAAAAGACGAAAACCATTGCGATCGGAACGTCCTTGGCCTGCGTCGCCAACATACTGCTCAACTATTTCCTCATTCAGCAGTTCGGCATGATCGGCGCGGCGGTGGCCACCTTGCTTTCCTACGCGCTGCTCTATCTGTTCCATCTGTTTATCGCCAAAGTCGTGATCAAAGAAGAATACCACTACCCCTACAAGTTCTTCTATCTGTATCTGGCGGTCGTCATCCTGTTCGCGGCGCTGTTCTACTTCATTATCGATTTGGTATGGATTCGCTGGACAATATTCTTGGTGGCGGCAGCTTTGGTCGTGATGAAAATATTTAAAAATAAAAGCATTTTTTAATCGCAGTTAAAGGAGACATTATGAAAATATTGGCTGTTATTCCTGCGCGTGCGGGCTCAAAAGGCATTCCCAATAAGAACATCCGTATCATCGGCGGGCGTCCGCTGATCTATTACGCCATCAAGAACGCGCTTTCGTCGCAGTACATCACCGACGTGATCGTGTCGACCGATTCTCCCGAGGTGGCGATCATTGCTAAGCAAATGGGCGCAGAATGCCGCTGGAGAGATGAATCGCTGTGCGGTGATGCCGTGACGCTGGACGCGGTGATTGCGGATGCAGTGCCGTCTGCGACCAAGTGGGATTACGTTGTGACTATGCAGCCGACCTCGCCGACGCTGTCGGTCGAAACGCTGGATAAGGCGATTGCCTATGCAATGGAAAACGACCTGGATACGCTTATCTCGGCCATCAATGCACCGCACCTTTCGTGGGGCGTGAAGGACGGCAAAAAGGTGCCGAATTACACCGAGCGTTTAAACAGGCAATACCTGCCGCCCTGCTATTTGGAAACCGGCGCATTTGTGATCTCTAAGGCATCGGTGGTGACGCCCAAGACCCGTATTGGCAGTAAGGTCGATGTGTTTGAAGTGCCGGAAAATGAGTCGCAGGATGTGGATACCTTCTCCGACCTGCAAAGCGTGGCGGCGTCGCTGACCAAGCAAAAGGTGGCGATCTACGTCAACGGCAATAACAAGCGTGGTGTCGGGCATATCTACCGGGCGCTGGAGCTGGCAGACGAGTTTTACACTAAACCGGATATTTACTTCGATATCAACCAAACCGACCCCAAGATCTTCGGCACAACGACGCACAACCTGATTCCGGTCAACGGCATTGCCGAGCTGTTTGACAGATGTAAGGAAAAGCAATACACCGTCTTTATTAACGATATTCTTACCACCTCTATCGATTATATGATCGGCCTGCGCAGTGTGTTGCCCGATGCCAAGATCGTTAATTTCGAGGATGACGGTGAGGGTATTTTAAAAGCGGACCTGGTCTTTAATGCGCTATACCACGATTCGACCATGCCGCAGATCCGCGCCGGCGAGAAATATTACATTTGCGGCAAGCTGTTTATGTTCTACGACCCGATTCAGATCCAGTCGGAGGTCAAGCGCGTGTTTATTTCGTTTGGTGGCGCGGATCCGCAGAACTATTCCGACCGCTTGCTGTCGATGATCTCCAAGCCGGAGTATTCGCAGTATCATTTCGTGGTCGTGCTGGGCCGAGCCAAGCACAACGTGAAAGAGTTGCTGGAATACAATCAATACCCGAACATTGAAGTGTTTTATGACGTGCCCAACATGCCGGAGCTGATGAGCACTTGTGATATCGGTGTGACGTCGCGCGGCAGAACCGGTTACGAGCTGGCGCTGCTGGGAATTCCGTCGATTGCTATGGCGCAGAACAAGCGCGAGGAAAAGCACGGTTTTGTGTGCAACGAGAACGGTTTTACCTATATCGGTCTCAATCCGGAAGATGAGATGATCGAGAGCACTTTACGGATGTACCTGTCGTTTTCGCAGGAGGTAAGACAGCGTTTTCAAAATCAGCTGTTATCGCACGATCTGCGCCACGGCAGAAAACGCGTTATGAGCATTATCAATAATTTATAATTGGGAGGACGTTATGAAGAAACCGTATGTAATTGCTGAAATGGGTGTTAATTTCTATGACACCGCCAAAGCACTGGGTATTTCTCCGCTGGATGCGGCCAAGATGTATATCGATGCTGCTGCAGAAGCCGGCATCGATTGCGCCAAGTTCCAATCGTATAAAGCCGGGACGATCGTTTCCAAAAATTCGCCGGCTTATTGGGATACGACCAAGGAACCGACCAAAACGCAGTACGAGCTGTTTTTGAAGCATGACAGCTTCGGTGAGGCAGAATATCGAGAACTGTGCGATTACACCCACGCCAAGGGCATGGATTTCACCTCCACGCCGTTTGACTACGCTTCGGCCGATTATCTGGAGGATATGGTTGACTTCTACAAGATCTCTTCCTCCGATCTGTCGAACATTCCGTTTATCAAGCATATTGCGTCGAAGGGCAAGCCGGTCTATATTTCGGTTGGCGCGGCGTATATTTCGGAGATCGATGAGGCTTACCGTGCTATCAAAGATGCCGGCTGCGGCGATATCGTGCTGTTCCACTGTGTGCTGTCTTACCCGACCATTCCGTCGGATGCGAATCTCCGCATCATTCAAACATTGGGCAGACATTTTCCGGATGCGCGTATCGGCTTTAGCGACCATGTGGCGCCGGATGATACCATGATGACGCTGGCGACCGCTTATCTGATGGGTGCTGAAGTAATTGAAAAGCATTTCACCCTCGATAAGACACTGCCCGGCAACGACCATTATCATGCCGGTGATCCCGATGATTTCAAGAAGGCGATTGCCAACTTCAAGTGGATCGACACGGTGCTCGGCTCGGCTGAAAAGACCGTTCTCGACTGCGAGATCGTCCCCAGAAGAGAGGCTCGCCGCTCGCTCGTCTTGACCCGAGACATGAAGGCGGGCGAGGTCATTCAGGAGCAGGATCTGATGCCCAAACGGCCCGGTACCGGTATTTCGCCGCGATATGCCGATATCGTGGTTGGCCGCAAGGTCGTGCGTGACCTCCAAGAAGATACCATACTCACATGGGATATGGTATAATCGTCGTAGCAACCGGTGAATCGTGACGCGGATGCGTGACGCGTTGGGATATTTCGGCTATATTATGAGGTGATAGTATGCGTACGGTATTGATGCGGTATCCGGGTGGTAAGGCTAAGGCGGTTACGTTCAGCTATGACGACGGTGTGCCGCAGGATCAACGTCTGGCGGCGCTGTTTGATAACTACGGGCTGAAAGGCACGTTTAACTTCACCTGCGCTTCGGGTTTCACTAAGCAGCAGGTGGAGTCCTACTTCTTATCGAAGGGGCACGAAATCGCGGTGCACGGTGCCAACCACCGGGCAAACGGCAATCTGCGCCCTATTGAAGGCATTCGCGACGTGCTGGATTGTCGGCTGGAGCTGGAGGCGAAGTGCGACCGTATCATTCGCGGTATGGCGTACCCCGATTCAGGCATTACGCAAATGGGGAATTTTGGCAGCTATGCGCAGATCAAGCAATACCTGACCGAGCTGGACATTGCGTATGCCCGAACGCTTGGCGGCGATAACGACGTGTTTTTGTTGCCGCAGGATTTCCATGCGTGGATGCCGAGCGCCCATCACAACAATCCGGCGATCATGGCGTATATTGATACGTTCTTGGGGCTGGATATTTCCACCAAGACGTATCATGCCACGCGTATTCCGCGTTTGCTGTACATTTGGGGGCACAGCTATGAATTTGATCGGGACGGCAACTGGGACCATATGGAGGAAATTTGCCGCAAGCTGGCACATAACGACGAGCTGTGGTACGCCACGAACATCGAAATCTACGATTACGTGCAGGCATATAAGAGCCTGCGCTACAGCGCCGATGGGCGGATGATCTACAACCCCACGCTGCAGACCATATGGCTGGACGTTGACGGCAAGCTGTACAGCGTCAATTCCGGCGAAACGATCCGTATTGAAGAATAACCTCGCAACTCCCCGGACACCGCCGGGGAGTTATTTTTTTAAACGCAAAAACACCTCTTGCCAAACGTCGAAAAAAGGTGTATGATGGCAGGCGGTATTACGAATGTGTTAGGAGCTTGCTTATGTCGGCTTTGCGGTCTGTAAAACGGTTTATCAAACAAAACGTGGTATTTTGCGTGGCGGCAGTGGCGGCGCTGATCACTTGCTTTTTGGTGCCGCCGGATGCGGAATATCTCACCTACTTCGATTGGAAAACGCTGGTGTGTCTGTTTTTGACGCTGGCGGTGGTGTGCGCTCTGCGCAATATTAAATTCTTCACCATTTTGGCCCGGCGCCTGGTACGTGTGGCCGGAAACCTGCGCGGATTGTTTTTGCTGCTCATCGTCATCACGTTTATCGGCTCGATGCTGATCGCCAACGACATGGCGCTGATCACGTTTTTGCCGCTCAGGTACTTTGCGCTGTCTACCACCGGCAAAGAAAAATACATGGCCTATCTGTTCATTCTGCAGAACATCTCGGCCAACCTCGGTGGCATGCTCACGCCGTTTGGCAACCCGCAAAACCTGTATTTATATTCCTATTTCAACATCCCCACCGGTGAATTTTGCAGTATTATGCTGCCGCCGTTTTTGCTGGCGATCACGCTGTTGGCGTTGGCATGTCTGCCGGTCAAGGCTGTCAGGCTGACCATTGACGAGGAATTCGGCGAAAAGCTGAGCGGCCGTCGCACGGCGCTGTATATGGTGTTGTTCGCGCTGTCGTTGCTGGTGGTGTTCCGCATCGTGCCGGTGATCATCGGGCTGGTGCTGGTCACCGGCGTGCTGTTGTTTGCCGACCGTGAAGCGTTGAAGATGGTGGATTATCCGTTGCTTGGCACGTTTTTCTTTTTCTTCATCTTCGCCGGTAATCTGGCACGCATCGAGGCGGTCAATACGCTGATGTCCTCGCTGCTTGCCAAGGATACGTTGTTGGTATCGGTGTTGTCGTGCCAAGGCATCAGCAACGTGCCGTCGGCCATTTTGCTGTCGCGCTTCACCGCCGATTACCGGTCGCTGCTGTTGGGTGTCAACATCGGCGGCACCGGCACGCTGATCGCGTCGCTGGCCAGCCTCATTACCTTTAGTGAGTTCCGCCTTTTGTACCCCGGACACGGCAAGCGATATTTCTGGCTGTTCACGCTGGTCAATGTCATCTTCCTGGTCGTGATGACGCTGGCCGCAAAATTTCTGTTTCTGTAAAAACCAATCCCCGGCCTTTGGCCGGGGATTTTTGGATTTTTCTTGCAATATACAGTGGTTTCTGTTATACTGTGTACACGGTAAACGGCGAGGGATATACGGCGCCTAAGGTGCAAAGCATCGATTTTCCGAAATACACAGAAAGCGAGGAAAACAGTATGAATAAAAAATACCGCTTGTCCACAGCACTCGACATTGACGATCTGCTGATGGATTGCACCGCCTATGCCCTTCAACTGGCGAACGAGAAATATCAGTTTGATCCGCCCATCGACATCTACGAGGTCGAGCATTGGGGCAAACACGGTACCCGCGTGGATACTATGTTCGAATTTTTCCGTGATCCGGAATTTTATCGGACGCAGCCGGTTTATCCCGGCGCCAAGGAATTTGTGCGCCGCCTTTCCAAAATGACGGAGGTATTCGTTTCCACCGCCATTCCGCCGGAGTTCATGGGCATCCGTGCCCAGCGGATCATGGAGGAATTCCCCGAGATCCCGGCCGATCATATCTACATGGGTTCCCGAAAAGACAAGATCAAGGTCGACATTTTGTTTGATGACGGCCTGCACAACGTGCTCAGCTCCAGCGCTACCTATCCCATTCTGATGCGCCGTTCCTGGAACCGGGAAGCCACCGGTGTCCTCGCCGTTAACAATTACGAAGAATTTTTGAAGCTGGTAGAGGTCATTGCCGACAGCTACAGTATCCGTCCTGAGACCTCGCCGCTTTCCGAGCCGAGCATCGTGGTGCTGGTCGGGCCGTCCGGCAGCGGTAAATCCAAGATCGCCTCGCAGGTGCTGGCCAAGACCGACCGCTTTGAAAAGCTGGTCAGCTACACCACCAACGACCCCACCGCCGTGGAGCAAAACCAGTGGTACAACTACGTATCGGTGGAGAAGTTCCGCGAAATGCGCGACAGCGGTGAGATGTTCCAGTCCACCATGTACGCCGGTCACGGCTACGGCTCGCGCAAGCAGGATATCGAAAAGATCCTCGCGCAGGGCAAGCACGTGCTGACCACCATGGATATCGGCGGCGCGATGTCGCTCAAAACGCACTTCAAAAACGTGGTCACCATCTACATCAAGCGCAATAAAAAGCTGCTGATGTCGGCGATCTTGCGCAAGAATTCCTCTATCGACGATAAGGTGAACCGCTTAATGGGCATTGAATCGGAAAACAAAAACGCCGAGATCTGCGATTACATCGTGGAATTCGATACCTACGACCAGGCTGTGGAACAGCTGTGCGATATTCTGAACGTCTGTAACAAGAGCTGACATTTCTCGAGAAAAACACGACCCCACGCTTCCGCAAGGAAACGTGGGGTCGTTTATTGGGCAGGGAGAGGCGCCGGCGGTGCTTTTTCCATAATGAACGGAATTTTTTTGCGAAATCAATATCGAATTATCGAATTTGCCACTTGCAATATATATATAAATAGGGTACAATAAATGTGTATGGGCTGTGGGTGACCGCAGTAATTTGTATCAAGAAAGGAATGTTTCCTAAAATGGCGTATTTGAGCAAAAAGAACGTAGAAGATCTGCAGGTCAGCGGTCAGCGTGTGTTGGTCCGCTGCGATTTCAACGTCCCGATGAAGGACGGTGTTATCACCGATGAGAACCGCATCAACGCGGCTCTGCCGACCATCCAGTATTTGATCGACAACAATGCAAAGGTGATCCTTTGCTCTCACATGGGCAAGCCGAAGGGCGAGCCGAAGCCGGAGCTGTCCCTGGCGCCGGTAGCTGTCCGCCTGAGCGAGAAGCTCGGTCGTCCGGTGGTGTTTGCTGCGGATGACGAAGTGGTGGGCGAGAACGCACGCAAGGCGGTTGCCGCGATGAACGACGGCGACGTGGTGCTGCTGCAGAACACCCGTTATCGCAAGGAAGAGACCAAGAACGACGAAGGTCTGTCGAAGGATCTGGCGTCGCTGGCCGATCTGTTTGTCAACGATGCGTTCGGTGCGGCGCACCGTGCGCACTGCTCCACCGTGGGCGTGGCTTCCTACGTGAAGGAATCCGCCAACGGCTACCTCATGGCCAAGGAAGTCAAGTACCTGGGCGAAGCCGTCAACGATCCGCAGCGTCCGTTCGTCACCATCCTCGGCGGTGCGAAGGTGTCGGATAAGCTGGCGGTTATCGAAAACCTGCTGGATAAGGCCGATACCCTCATCATCGGCGGCGGTATGGCTTACACCTTCCTCGCGGCAAAGGGCTACGAGGTCGGTACCTCGCTGCTGGATGCCGAGAAGATCGACTACTGCAAGGATATGCTGGCTCGTGCCGCCGAAAAGGGCGTGCAGATCCTGCTGCCGATCGACACCGTGGTGACCACCCACTTCCCGACCCCGATCGACGAGGATATCGAGACCTGGATCGTGCCGTCCGACGAGATCCCGGCGGACAAGATGGGTATGGATATCGGCCCGAAGACGCGTGAGCTGTTCGGCAACGCGGTGAAGGAAGCCAAGACGGTCATCTGGAACGGTCCGATGGGCGTGTTCGAGAACCCGAATCTCTCGGTCGGTACCAAGGCGGTAGCGGCGGCGATGGCCGAGACCGATGCTACCACCGTGATCGGTGGCGGCGACTCGGCGGCGGCTGTGGCACAGCTCGGCTATGCCGATAAGATGAGCCACATCTCCACCGGTGGCGGTGCTTCGCTGGAATTCCTGGAGGGCAAGGAGCTCCCGGGTATCGCGGCGATGAGCGACAAGGACTAATCGTTGGGAGGATATAATAATGGGACAGTATGTAATTGCCGGTAACTGGAAAATGAACAAGACCCCGGCGGAGACTGCCGAGCTGATCGGCGCCATCAAGCCGCTGGTGAAGGACGCGACCTGCAAGGTCGTGGTGGGCGTGCCGTTTATCGACCTGCACGCGGCGCTGGAAGCGACCGCCGGCAGCAATATCGGTGTGGCGGCGCAGAACTGCTATTGGGAGAAGTCCGGTGCGTTCACCGGCGAGATCTCGGCCGATATGTTAGCACAGTTGGGCGTGCAGTACGTCATCCTCGGTCACTCCGAGCGCCGTACCTTCTTCGGTGACAACGATCTCACCGTGCAGAAGCGTGTGCGCGGTGCGCTGGATGCCGGTCTGACCGTCATTCTGTGCGTGGGCGAATACCTCGAGCAGCGTGAGCAGGGCATCACCGGCGAGATCTGCTCCATGCAGACCAAGATCGCGCTGGGCGGTGTGTCTGCGGAAGAGATGGAGCGCGTCATCATCGCGTACGAGCCGGTGTGGGCGATCGGTACGGGCAAGACCGCGACCGCTGAGCAGGCAAACGAAGTGTGCCACCTCATCCGCGAGACGCTGGCTGAGCTGTACGGTGCCGACGTGGCGGCCGCTACCACTATTCAGTACGGTGGCTCTATGAACGCTGCCAACGCTGCTGAGCTTCTGGCACAGCCGGATGTCGACGGTGGTCTGATCGGCGGCGCTTCGCTGAAGGCCAACGATTTTGCGACCATCGTGGCGGCGGCGAAATAAGCGGAGGTATTCATGAAATCTCCCACTATTCTGATTATCATGGACGGCTATGGCTTGTCTCCGGCGGGCCCGGGCAACGCCATTTCTCTTGACAATACCCCAAATCTCGATAATCTGTTTGACTAAAACGCCACCACGTCCATTGCGGCATCCGGTTTGGATGTCGGTCTGCCGGACGGGCAGATGGGCAACTCCGAGGTCGGTCACACCAACATCGGTGCCGGTCGCGTGGTGTATCAGATGCTGGTCAAGATCTCGCAGGATATCAAGACCGGCAAGATCCTCGGCAATCCGGCCATCAATGCGGCAATTGAGAACTGCAAGGAAAACGACAGTGCGTTGCACCTGATGGGTCTGGTATCGCCGGGCGGCGTGCACAGCCATATCGAGCACCTGATCGGTTTGGTCAACATGGCGAAATCGCAGGGGCTGACGAAGGTGTATATCCATGCGTTCATGGATGGGCGTGACGTGCCGCCGGCCTCCGGTGCTGAGGATATCGCGTCGCTCATCAACACGCTGGAGGAGATCGGCGTGGGAAGCATTGCCACCATCTCCGGTCGCTATTATGCGATGGACCGTGACAAGGCATGGGATCGCGTGGAAAAGGCGTACGCCGCCATGGTGTACGGCGAAGGCGAGACCGCCTGCTGCGGCAACAAGGCGATGAAGAACAGCTACGATCGTGGGGAATACGACGAATTTGTGCTGCCGACCGTGATCGATAAAAACGGTACGATCAAGGATAAGGACAGCGTCATCTTCTTCAACTTCCGCCCCGACCGTGCGCGTCAGATCACGCGTGCGTTTGTGGACCCGGCGTTTGACGGCTTCGAGCGTCGCGGCGGTATGCTCAACGTGCATTTTGTGTGCATGACGCAGTACGATGCGACCATGCCGAACGTGTCGGTGGCGTATCCGCCGACGGCGCTTACCCACACGATGGGTGAGGTGATCGCCAACGCCGGCAAAACGCAGCTCCGCATTGCCGAAACGCAGAAGTATGCACACGTTACGTTCTTCTACAACGGCGGTGAGGAACGGCAGTTTGAGGGCGAGGATCGCATTCTTATCCAGTCGCCGGACGTGCCGACCTTTGATCTTAAGCCGGAAATGAGCGCCTACGAAGTGTGCGATGCGGTTTGCGAGCAGATCAATGCCGGCAAGTACGACATGATCATTTTGAACTTTGCCAACTGCGACATGGTCGGTCATACCGGCTTCATTGATGCGGCTGTTAAAGCGGTGGAAGCGGTGGATGAATGCGTTGGCCGCGTGGTGGATGCGACGCTCGCTATGGGCGGTGTGGCACTCATTACCGCCGACCACGGCAACGCCGACCGTTTGGTGGACGTGGATGGCTCGCCGTTTACGGCGCACACCACCAACCCGGTACCGCTGTGTGTGGTGGGTTATCCGTGTAACCTGCGCGAGGGCGGTCGCCTGGCCGATCTGTCCCCGACGATGTTGCACATCATGGGACTGGAAAAACCGGCCGAAATGGACGGCGAAAGCCTGATCGTTGAATAAAAAAATCCCCGACTGCGTCGGGGATTTTTTTATTAGATAATAGGAAACAGGGAAAAGCGAAGCGGTGGGTGGATCATTCGTCGTTGCTGATGCGTAACGCCCATTCCAGCAGACGGTTTTGCTTTCTGCCGTTTACCCATCGGCCGCGCATCGGGAAGCGCTTGAACCAACCCACAGCAGCCCTGTAAACGCAATAGCCGTGGGGCAGGCCGTCTTTCCATTCACCGTCCAGAGAGCTTGCACCGTTTAAGTAGTGCATGATGCCGCGCCCATGAGGATTGTCGTTTTTCCACTCGCCCTCATACCGGTCCCGCTCGTCGATGGGATCGTTGTAATAATGCACACCGTAGCCGTGGCGACGGCCGTTTTCCCACTCGCCCTCGTACACGTCGCCGTCGGGGTATTCGTAATAGCCGCTGCCGTTTTTCAGTTGGCCGTTTTCAAAGTAGCCGCTGTGGCTTTTGCCGTTGGCATACGTGTGCGTGCCTTGTCCGTGGCATTTTCCGTTTTGGAATTCGCCTTCATACACCTCGCCGTTTTTGGCTTCCCGACGTCCTTTGCCGTGTGCTTTGCCGGCTTGCCACTCGCCGTCGTACAGCTTCATTTCCTGCTCGGCGTTATCGGGATTATAGGTCAAAAGGCCATGGCCGTGGAATTGACCGTTTTGGAATCCACCTTCGTACACGTCGCCGTTGGCAAACGTCATGCGTCCGTGGCCGTTCTTTTTACCGTCTTGGATTTCGCCTACGTAGAAATTACCGTTGGTGTAATGCATGGAGACGTGGCCGTTGCTTAATTTGCCGTTTTGGAACTCACCTTCTTCAAAGTCGCCGTCCTTCCAATCCACCCGGCCTTGGCCGTGTTCGTGGTCGTCCTTCCACTCGCCGCAGTATTGTTTCTTCGGCTTGTTCGGGTTATAGGTGTAAACGCCGTGACCGGAGTAATTATTGTCGACAAATCCGCCCTCGTATACGTCGCCGTCCTTCCATTCCAAACGGCCGTGACCGCATCGCTTGCCGTCTACCCATTCGCCGTCGTACGACTTCCGTTTTTCGTTTGGATCGTCGGGTTTATAGACGTAAAAGCCGTGACCGTGATGATTGCCGCCCTTGACGCCGCCGACGTATATGGCACCGCTATCATAGTGCAGGCAAACGTGACCGTTCTTTAATTTATCGTCTGCCCATTCGCCGTCTTCAAAGTCGCCGTCTTTCCAATCCAACCGGCCCTGGCCCTGCCGCTTACCATTCTGCCACTCGCCGCAATAGACGCTTCGCTTGCTCTCCGGACCGTAGGTAAGCGTACCCTGGCCGTGGAGTTTGCCGTTTTGGAACTCGCCGTCGTATACGTCGCCGTCTTTCCACTCCAGCCGTCCGTGGCCGTGGAAGTTGCTCTTTTGAAACGCGCCGGTGTATTGCTTTTGAATTTTGTTTGGATTAAAGGTATACGTGCCGTGACCGCTGTAATGGTCATCCAGAAATTCGCCGTCGTATACGTCGCCGCTTTTCCACTCCAGACGCCCGCGACCGGTTATTCTGCCGTTTACCCATTGGCCGGCATATCGCTTGCGCGAATTATCGGCCGCATACGTGAGAACGCCGTAGCCGTGGTATTTTCCCTGTTGCAGATCACCGCCGTATACGTTGCCGTTTTTCAGGCGGAACTGTCCTTTACCGTGCGGCAGACCATCGTGCCACTCACCCTCGTATACGTCGCCGTCGGCATAGGTCATGGTGCCGTAGACGTAACGGTCGTTGTCCCATTCGCCTTCGTATACGTTGCCGTTGTTGTAGGTCATGGTGCCGTGACCGTGGCGGCGGTCGTTTTGCCACTCGCCGTCATAGACGTCCTGATTCCGATAGCGGAAAACGCCTTTGCCGTGCCGCATGCCGTTCACGCGGTCGCCCTCGTAATCACCGTCGTCATAAGCAAAACTGCCGTCGGTGCTTACAACGCCGAAATAATCGTTGATCTTTTCATAGAGATCGGCGGCGTGCATCTGATCCGAATACCGCAGATAGGTGCGTTTGTTTGAAAAGACATCCAGCAGCGTGTGGATCTGGTCTTCGTCAATATCATCCTGCTCGCCCATCACCTTACCGAGCAGCTTGGAGGGCTGTAGATCGGTCAGGTTGACGCAAAAATACGGCAACGGATCGTCTACGCTGTTTCCGTCCAGATCGAAGCCCAGCGTGAAGCGGATCTCCTTAAAAATGGAGGCGCTACGGAACAGATGCTCGCTCAAATAGAAGATCACGCCCTTGCAGTTGGGGTGATGGATCCAATCGCATACGTCCTTATCCCAGGCGATGCCGGGTTGCAGACGGTTATCGTAGAAAAAGCGCACGTTTTTCTCATACAGATCCGCCAGGTCGCTGTAAACAGCTTTGTAATCGGCATGCGAATAGCTGATAAAAATATAGGTTTTTTCATCCCGATCGAATTTGGGCATAGGAACTTTTTCGCAAGTCTTGCAATTTTGGCTCTGCGCGAGGCGTTCCTTGTAAAGCGTTGCATCAAAAGGTACCATGACGATATCCTCCGGTTTCTGTAGGTGTTATTCATTATAAAATACATGAACTACGTTGTCAAGCTGCGGTTAATTTTACTGTTTATCTTGCAATTTGCGTTGGTGCGCTTTATAATAAAAGCAACCCAAGGAAAGGCGGTTATGATTGATGAACGTTATTCACATGGATTTAAAATCCCTTTATCCGTTTTTAGACGTGGCAGATCTGACGGTTTACGTGCCGGAGGATATCTCGCGCGAGTATCCGCCGGCAGGCGGACCGCGCCCGACGGTGCTGGTGTTGCCGGGCGGTGGCTACCAGATGTGCAGCCTGCGCGAGGCCGAGCCGGTGGCGCTGGATTTCCTGGCGGCTAACTTTACGGTGGCGGTGCTGATGTACACCAACGGTCAGTATGCGCATCCGTCTCAGCTACTGGCGGTAGCGGCAGCGGTGGAGCAACTAACGCAGCACGCCAAGGAATGGCGTGTTGACCCGGATAAGATCGCGCTGTGCGGATTTTCGGCCGGTGCGCATTGTGCCGGTTTTTATGGCAACTGCTACGACCTGCCGGAGGTGCAGCAAAAGATCAAGGCTCGTCCGGTGGCGGCAACGGTGCTCGGGTATCCGGTCATCAGCACCGATCCGGCGTATTACCACGGCAGCAGTTTTGCCTTTTTGTCCGGTCACGATCTGCCGATGACCGAAGAGGAGTCGGTGAAATTCTCGCTGGATAAGCAGGTGGATGAGAAGACGCCGCCGGCATTTATCTGGGCAACGGCAACCGATACCGCCGTGGCGGTGCAGAACTCGCTGATGTATGCCCGTGCGCTGGCGGATAACCACGTGCCGTTTGAGCTGCACGTGTTTCCGGCTGGGCATCATGGTCTTTCCACGGTAGACGATCGCGTCAATCCGCCGTTGGAGCCGGCAGTGGCCCGTTGCCGTGCTTGGGTGGCATCCGCCGTTGCGTGGCTGCGAGAAACACTATAAAACAAAAATCCCCCTACTGGGCGTTGCGCCCAATAGGGGGACTTTTTTATAATCCGTAGATGTCCACGCATACCTGCGTGAGGTAATCAATGTAGCATTGCGGCACAAACGGTCCGTCAAACACCTGTTGCAGTAGCGTAGCCGGTGGATAGAGGCTTCCGTGCTGCCACACCTTGTCGCCCAGCCAGTTGCACGCAGGGGAAAGATCGCCGGCGGCGACCGCACCCCAGAAGTCCGGCATTTTGGTGAGCATCTGCGCGCCGTATGCGCTGCCCAGCGCATAGGTGGGGAAGTAACCAAAGGCGGCGCCGGCCCAATGACTGTCCTGCAGTACGCCGTGGGTGTCATCCGGTGCGTCTACACCGAGCACGTCTTTGTACAGTGTGTTCCACGCCGCCGGCAGGTCGCGGGTGGACAGCGTCCCCTCGATGAGCTGCTTTTCCAGCTCATACCGCACCAGCACGTGCAGTGAATAGGTGACCGGGTCGGCCTCGGTGCGGATGAGCGACGGCGTGACCTTGTTGACCGCGCGCCACAGCTTGTCTGCATCCACGTCCGCCAGTTGGCCCGGGAACAGCTCCTGTAGCTTGGGAAAGAGAAAATGCACGAATGGCCGCGAGCGGCCGATAATGTTTTCGAAAAATCGGGATTGGCTTTCATGCACACCCATTGAGGCACCGTCTGCCAGCACCGAGCCGTCCAGCGCCGGGCTAAGTCCCAAGCCGTAGCGAGCGTGACCGGCCTCGTGAATGACGCTGTACAGCGACGAGGCAAGATTATGCTCGTGGTAGTGGGTGGTGATGCGCGTATCCTGCCGGCAGAAGTCGGCGGTGAAGGGATGCTCGCTTTCGCCTACGGCGCAAACCGCACGGTCCAGCCCCATGACGTCGGCCAGCCATGCGGTCAGCTCGCGCTGTTTGGCCACCGGATACGACCGATACAAAAAGGAGTCGTCCACGTCGATGCCGGTGCCGGCAACTGCCTTGACCAGCGGTACCAGCCGTGAGCGAAGCACCGAGAAAAAGCGGTCGAGCGTTTCACGCGTTTGGCCCTTCTCATAGTCGTCCAGCATGGCATCGTAGGGGTGCTTGTCCGGCTGGGTATACGCCGCCATGCGCCGGGAGGTGTCGATCAGCTTCCGCAGATGCGGCTCCCACAACGCATAATCGTTTTGGTGCTTCGCATCCTCCCACACGGCCTCGCTGATGGCAATGTCGCGCTGGAAATCGGCCCACTCTTGTGCCGGAATGCGACGCTGACGGTCGTAATCCTCCGCCAGTACCTCCACTTCGCGGGCGGTTTGTGTGTCCAGCTCGTGGCTGTGTTGTTGCAAAAACGCCAGCAGCTCGCCGGTTTCGGGCGAGGTGAATTCGCGTAGCTGCAGCTCTGCGAGCTGTGCCAGCGCATCGCCGTGGGCTTCAGCCGATGCCGACGGTGCACCCGTGGACATATCGTGGCTGATGACGCCGGCGGTATAGTTCCAGATCTTCTGCCGCTGCTGTAGCTGCTTGACAGCGGCGATAGCGGTTGACAGTTCCATCTTACAGCACGCAGTACTGCGCCATGTAGGAATCCATCAGCGTGAGCACGGCGGCGTATTCCGGCTTATTGGCCAGATATTCACGGATATCCGCCACGGTGATAAGGGCGTGCACCTGAATGCCGAATTCCTCCGCCACCTGCATCACGGCCGTTTTGCCGGGGATATTGCCTACCTCGCAGCGGTTGACCGAGATAAACATGTGCGGCACGGTTACGTCGCCGCATGCCTGCAGAATCGGCATGGTTTCGTGCACGGCGGTGCCGGCGGTGATGACGTCTTCGATGATGATGAGGCGATCGCCATCGACCGGCTTGTAGCCGACCAGACTACCGCCTTCGCCGTGATCTTTGGCTTCCTTGCGGTTGAAGAAATACGGCTTGTCGATGCCAAACTCGGTGGCCAGCGCACCGGCGGTGGCGCATGCCAGCGGAATGCCTTTGTAGGCCGGACCGAACATGGCGTCGAAATCGTCACCGCAGGTATCCTTGACCAGCTTGGCGTAGAACTTGCCAAGCGCGGCGATCTGCGCACCGGTCTTGTAGTTACCGGTGTTGACGAAGTACGGCGACAGGCGGCCGCTTTTGGTTTTGAATTCGCCAAAACGCAGCACGTCGGCGGACATCATAAATTCGATAAACGCGATTTTTTCAGCAGTCAGCAAGGTGATCCCATCCTTTTCGTTAATATGGTTTCAGTATATCACGGTTTTTGCAAAAAGACAAGACAAAAGCCCGACATCGTCGGGCTTTTGTGGGTCATGTCAGATGTCGGCGTAGGTGGATTCGCCACTCCAGCTATACAGCGCGCGCAGGCTCGCACCGACCGTCTCAAGCTGATGCTCGGCGGCGTTGCGGCGGCAGGCGTTGAAGTGCGGACGGCCAACCATGTTCTCGTTGATCCACTTGGCGGCAAAGGTGCCGTCCTGGATCTCAGCGAGCACCTTCTTCATCTCGGCCTTGACAGCCGGGGTGATGATGCGCTTGCCGATCTCGTAATCGCCGAATTCCGCGGTGTCGGACACCGAGTGACGCATCAGGCTGAAGCCGCCGCGATAGATCAGGTCGACGATCAGCTTCATTTCGTGCACGCACTCGAAGTAGGCGTTCTCCGGCGCATAACCGGCTTCCACCAGCGTCTCGTAGCCGGCGGTCATCAGGGCGGTCACGCCGCCGCACAGAACGGCCTGCTCACCGAACAGGTCAGTTTCGGTCTCCACGCGGAAGGTGGTCTCCAGAATACCGGCACGGGCACCGCCCACACCGGCACCGTATGCCAGAGCGATGTCCATCGCGCGGCCGGTGGCGTTCTGGTGGATAGCGACCAGGCAGGGCGTACCCTTGCCGGCCTGATACTCCGAACGGACGGTGTGACCCGGCGCCTTCGGCGCGATCATGAACACGTCCACGTCCTTCGGCGGGTTGATGGTGCCAAAGGTGATGGCAAAGCCGTGAGCGAACGCCAGCGCCATACCCGGGCGCAGGTTCGGCTCGATATCTTTCTTATACATAGCGCCCTGCTTCTCGTCGTTGATGAGGATCATCACGATGTCGGCAGCTTTCACAGCATCGGCGGTGTTCATGACGGTCAGGCCCGCGGCCTCCGCCTTCGCCTTGCTCTTGGAGCCTTCGTACAGACCGACGATGACTTTCACGCCGCTCTCATGCAGGTTGAGCGCATGGGCGTGGCCCTGCGAGCCGTAGCCGATGATGGCGACGGTTTTGTCTGCCAGCACGTCGAGGTTGCAGTCGGCAGCATAATAAATTTTCACTTTTCCGGGTTCCATGGTAAGTTCCTCCTTGGATAATAGATCGGTGATCACCACCGTATATCGACAAAAGTCCGATTAAAATCTATTATAAACCGCCGCTTTTACGCTGTCAAGCGGCAAAAGCGTAAATATACCGTGATATTTTCATAAATTCTTCGTGCATTTTCTGCAAAGCTGTGCTATACCATAAGGGAGCCGAACCCCACAACGCCGCACAGATGTCTTTTGGGCTCTTTTCCTGTTTTTTTCTTTGATGGGCGTCAGCCCATCGGCAGTCAAAAACAGCAAAGTCGCACCAAAATTCATACCTGTGCGGTGCGGAGCAGTTTTTATAAACAGAAAATTTGGATTTGAACAACGACGATTTTGAGCTCATACTGATGTATGACGAAAAATCGGAGGCGGTGCAAACCGAATTTTCCTATAAAAACCGTTGCGGGTTCGGCTCCCTTATGGTACAATAAAAGCAACACTTCACGAAAGAAGGATGGGTTATGCGAAATTACGAGCTGGAAACGAAAGAACGCGTGGCGTTTATACAGAATCTGTTGAAGACCAGCGGTGCAAAGGGCATCGTATTCGGCAACTCCGGAGGTAAGGATTCGGCATTGGTGGGCATTCTGTGCAAAATGGCGTGCGACAACACCATCGGCGTGCTGCTGCCGTGTGCATCTAAGCGCAACTATGGGTTGGATGCGGACGACGGTCGGGTGCTGGCGGAGCAGTTCGGTATTGAAACGCGGTTGGTGGATCTCACCCCGGTGCGCGAGGCGCTGCTCGGCGAGCTGCAGGGCGTGACCGAGCCGACGCCGATGGCGCTGACGAACATCGCGCCGCGTCTGCGCATGACCACGCTGTATGCTATCGCTGCCAGCGAAGGGCTGTTGGTTGCCGGTACCGGCAATCGTAGCGAGGCGTACGTGGGCTACTTCACCAAATGGGGTGATGGCTCTACCGATTTCAACCCCATTGCGGACCTGACGGTGACCGAGATCTACGAATTTCTGCGCTATCTGAATGCGCCGGCCTGCATTATCGACAAAGCACCCTCGGCCGGTTTATTTGACGGACAGACGGACGAGGACGACATGGGCGTGACCTATGCGCAGATCGACGCGGTCATCAACGGCGAGGAGATCCCACCGGAGAAGGCGGCGATCATCGAGCGTATGCACCGCAACTCGGAGCATAAGCGCATCGGTGTGCAGAAATTCAAATACGTATAATATATAGGTATATATTAAGCGCCCTTGCGAACAGCAAGGGCGCTTGGTGTTTACAGCGTATCGTAGGCTTTGATCCACTCGTTGGCGATGAGCTTCGCGCCACCGGCATTGGGGTGGACGCCGTCCGCCATCACGTTATCGAAGCCGAGCTTTTCCACCGCTTCGTTTAGCACGTCCTGCAGCGGCACAAAGACGGCGCCGTAGTCGGCGGCGATCTGCTTGACGATGGCAGCATACTCTGCCGTGTGGCGGCTGATGTAATCCCACCGCTGCGGCGGATCGTCCGTCCAGCAGCCTTTGATGACAAACGGCTCCAGCAGCAGAATGCGGCAATCGGGCAGTTCTTCGCGCACCATGTCGAGGATCGTGCGGTATACGCGGTCGAAGTAGGGAGCGGAAACGCCGTTTTGCAGCTCCAGCTCGTGGAAGATATCGTTAATACCCATCAGAATGCTGAGCACGTCCGGCTGCAGGTTGATCAGGTCGCACCGCACACGGGCCAACACGTCGGTGGAGCGGTTGCCGCTGATGCCGCGGTTGTAGTAGCGGTTTTGTTCGCCGCGCAGATTCAGCTCGGCCACGACCATGTTGGCATAGCCGCTGCCAAAGTAGCGGTCATCGTTTGTCGGGCGGAACATATCGGTAATGGAATCGCCTTGAAAGACAATGGTTTTCTTCATTATAATCCCTCCGTACGTGCGGTTGATTTATTATAGCATAAAAGAAATAACAAATCAACGGCATAGCCGTTGCATATCATCATTGCGAAAGATTGTTTGATACACACCTAAAGGTGTGATGAGATACAACACGGCATTGCCGTGTTGATGATATACACGCATACTGCGTGATGATATACCATTGCTTTCGCAATGGATAAAAAA
>JAFUPS010000202.1 GCA_017481085.1 Clostridia bacterium
CGGTGCAGGACCGTCCGAATTCGCTGGACGTGGCGCTGAGCATGATCCCGTGTGCGGTGGATAAGATCGCCGATACTGTCAGCGGCATCGTGTCCGACGTGACGGCCAGAAGAGACGCCTACTACGCCGAAGAGGAGTAAAGACATGAATTACCATCTGTTCGCATAATCTGTTTCAGATCATGTTTGGGCAGGTGGTAATGTTGTATAAGAAATGCATAGCTTTGTTGTGTGCGGTGGTTTTGTTGCTGGTCGTTTGTTTGCCTGCTGCGGCGGCAACACCGTCAATTTCCTCGCGTGCGGCGGTGCTGATCGATGCGTCTACCGGCTACGTGCTGTATGAGAAAAACGCACACGAGCCGCTGGCAATGGCCAGTACGACCAAGCTGATGACCGCTTTGCTGGCGGCGGAAACCCTCGATTGGGAGTCTACCGTCACCGTGCCGGATGAGGCCGTTCTGGTGGAGGGCTCTTCGCTGGGCTTGCGCGGCGGCGATACGCTGACGGTGGAAGATCTGGTGACCGGTATGCTGCTCGCCTCCGGCAACGATGCCGCTAACGCGGTGGCGTTGCTGACGTGCGATTCGCTGCCGGCTTTTGCCAAAAAGATGAACGAACGCGCCGCGGCCATCGGCATGACCGATTCACACTTCGTTACGCCATCCGGTTTGGATGAGGGCGAACACCACTCATCCGCCTACGATATGGCGTTGCTGGCAGGGGAGGTCTTGCGAAACGACCGCCTGGCACCCATTTGTGCCGCCAAGCAGGCTTCCATCCACATAAACGGTGTCAAAACCACCGTGACCAATCATAATAAATTGCTCAAGCTGTATGCCGATTGTGTTGGCATGAAGACCGGATTCACCAAAAAAGCCGGCCGTTGCCTGGTGTCTGCCGCCCGTCGCGGCGATGTCACGCTGATCGCCGTCACGCTAAACGGCGGCGATTATTGGAACGACCACATCAAGCTGTACGATGCCGGCTTTGAGACGATGACTACCACAGAGCTGTCCGTGCCGCCCTTGCCGGCAACGCCGGTCAGCGGCGGGGTGGAGGCGACGGTAGGGCTAACAGCCACACCGCCGACAGTCACGCTGCCTGCCGTTATGCTCGATGCGCTCACTGTTCGTGTCAGCCGTCCTGCGTTTTTGTGGGCACCGGTTTCGGCCGGTCAGCCGGTCGGTTCGGTGATATGGGAATATCAGGGCAAACGGGTAGCAGAGGTGCCGCTTATCGCGATTGCCACGGTGGATGCCCGTCCGGTGGCCAATACCGCAACACAGATCCGGCGGTTGTTTACCGCCTTGTTAAAGGCTCTGCTGTCAGAGCCGTAAAGCCAATAGGAGGATATCATGGCAAAGGAACGTTTACAAAAAATTCTGGCGCAAAACGGCATTGCTTCGCGCCGTAAGGCGGAGGAGCTGATTGCCGCCGGTAAGGTCAAGGTCAACGGTCGTCCGGTATCGCTGGGTGACAAGGCCGATCCGATCAAGGACGTGATCACGGTGGCCGGTAAGCGCCTGATGGTACAGCCGGAGGAAACGGTGTACGTCATGCTCAACAAGCCGCGTGGGTACGTCACCACCATGAGCGACGAAAAAGGTCGCAAATGCGTGGCGGATCTGGTGGAAAGTGTGGGCACACGCGTGTATCCGATAGGTCGGTTGGATAAGGAATCGGAAGGTCTGCTGTTGTTCACCAACGACGGCGAGTTTGCCAACGCTATGATGCATCCTTCCACGCATGTACCGAAGCAATACCGCGTCACGCTGCGTGGCACGATCACCGACGAACAGCTCAACCGATTTGCCGAGGGCATCGAGCTGGACGGCAAAAAGACGTTGCCGGCAGAGATCACGGTGCTGGAGGAAAGCGCGGAGCGCACCGTCGTCACCGTGGTGTTGCGCGAGGGACGTAACCGCCAGATTCGTCGTATGTTCGAGACGTTCGGACTGGAGGTTATTCGCCTGAAACGCACGCATATCGGCGGTGTCAAGCTGGGCGTACTGCCGCTCGGGCAATGGCGGCATCTGACCGGCAAGGAAGTGGTGCTGCTTGCACGCTCCTGCACGGCGGTCAAGCTCAAAGCGGCCGAGAAATACGGTCGCTCCACAACCAATACCAAGGCGGTGAAAAGACGATGAAGCTGCTTGTCCGTGGCGTGACGGTGGTCGATCCTGCGACCGGCATCCGTCCGCATACCGATATATTGATCGAGGACGGCGTGATTGCGGAAATGGCCGATTTCCTGCCGTCCGGTGATGCGCAGATTTTGCAGGCAGACGGTTGGCTGTGTGCCCCCGGTCTGGTGGATATGCACGTACATCTGCGCGATCCCGGTCAGACCTATAAAGAGGATATTTATTCCGGTTGCCGTGCGGCGGCTGCCGGCGGCGTGACCGCGGTGGCGTGTATGCCCAATACCACTCCGGCGGCCGATTCTCCGGCGATCATTCGTGAGATCCTGCAAAAAGCCGAGACCGCCGATGCGCGTGTGTATCCGGTGGCCGCTATCACCAAGGGTCTGGCAGGAGAGGAACAAACCGATTTTGCGGCGCTTAAGGCCGCCGGTGCGGTTGCCGTGTCGGACGATGGCCGTCCGGTACCGACCGCCGGTATGATGCAGCGCGCTATGCTGGATGCCCGATTGGAAGGGCTTTCGGTGCTGTCCCACAGTGAGGATCTGTCGCTGGTGCGCGGCGGCATCATCAACGCCGGCGAAACGGCGCAGAAGCTGGGCGTGCGCGGCATCAGCCGTGCAGCCGAGGAGGTCGCGGTGGCACGCGAGGTGGCGATTGCCGGTGCAGAAAATCTGCCGATACACATCTGCCACGTCAGCACCGCCGGCAGCGTCGCCATTATCCGCGACGCCAAACGCCGCGGCGTGCCGGTCACCTGCGAGACCGCGCCGCATTACTTCTCGCTGACCGACGATCTGCTGGTCACGCGGGACGCCAACTACCGCATGAATCCACCGCTGCGCACCGCTGCAGACGTTGCTGCCATTATTGAGGGCATCAAGGACGGTACGATCGATGCGATCGCCACCGACCACGCCCCGCATTCGGCAGAGGATAAGGCGGATTTTGAGACCGCGCCAAACGGCGTTGTGGGGCTGGAAACGTCCCTTTCCGCCGGTATTACGTGGTTGGTCAATCCCGGCCATATCACGCTGAAAAAGCTGATCGAGCTGATGTCTGCCAATCCTACCGCTATTCTCGGTGTGCCGGGCGGCAGCGTGGCGGTCGGTCAGCCGGCCGATCTGGTACTGTTCGACACCGATACAGCCTGGACGGTCGAGCCGGACAAGCTGGTCAGCAAATCGAAGAACACCCCGTACGCAGGCAAACGGCTGACCGGTCGCGTGATGGCGACGGTATGCCGTGGTAAGATCGTCTATGAGTTAGGAGAGTAAATTATGAGCTTAGACAGAATGATCGAAGGCATCCGCCGCACCGGCAACCCGACGGTTGCCGGCTTAGATCCCAAGCTGTCCTACATTCCGGCATACATCCGTGAGCAGGCATTTGCCGAGCACGGTGAGACGCTGGAGGGTGCGGCTGCGGCGATCCTTACATATAATAAGGCCCTCATTGATGCGCTGTGTGACGTTGTTCCGGCGGTCAAGCCGCAGGCGGCCTACTATGAGATGTACGGTTGGCCGGGCGTGAAAACGCTGGTTGAAACCATTGCGTATGCCAAGCAAAAGGGCATGTTCGTCATCACCGACGGCAAGCGTAACGACATCGGCACCACCATGGAAGCCTATGCCACCGCACACCTTGGGAAAACGGCGGTTGGCAGTCAGATGCTTACCGCGTTTGGCGGCGATGCGCTGACGGTCAACGGCTATCTTGGCTCGGACGGTATTCGTCCGCTGCTGGGTGTGTGCCGCGAGCAGGATGCCGGTATCTTCGTGCTGGTCAAGACCTCCAACCCGTCCTCGGGCGAGCTGCAGGACCGCGAGATCGACGGCAAGTCGGTGTACCGCACCATGGGCGACAAGTGTGAGACGTGGGGCGAGGAATTGCCCGGAAAATACGGCTATTCCGGCGTTGGCGCCGTGGTGGGTGCTACCTACCCGGAACAGCTTTCGGAGCTGCGCGCTGCGCTGCCGCATACCTATTTCCTGGTGCCGGGCTACGGTGCGCAGGGCGGCGGTGCCAAGGACGTGGCCGGTGCTTTTGATAAGGACGGCCTCGGTGCGATCGTTAACTCGTCGCGCGGTATCTTGTGTGCATGGCAGAAGGAAGAGAATTGCGCGCCGGAGGATTTTGCCGGTGCAGCCCGCCGCGAGGCTTTGCGCATGAAAGCGGATATCACTTCGGTTTTGTAAAA
>JAFUPS010000203.1 GCA_017481085.1 Clostridia bacterium
GCTGCTGGGGGCGCTGGCATCCTGCGGCGGCGCGGACAACTCCGAAAAGGCGGCACTACGCGATGAATTTCTCGAAAAAGCCAATACCGTTGTCGTAAACGAAGATTCCGTCACCTTCACCGACGCTTCAGACGACGGTACAACGGAAGTGACCATTGCGAAGAATCCCGGAAAAACCGTGAATCTTTATGCCAGCTTCACGACGCTCTGGTATGAAGCAGGCGGAAGCGTCATCGGCTGTCTCGGCGGCGATTCGGCAATTTCGCTGTACAACGATTATATCGGACGCGACATCACGCAGGATGACGGCGTGACGACGGTGGCGACATCGGCTTCCGGTAAAAAATGGGATGTGGAGACAATCCTCTCCCTGCAGCCCGATCTGATTATCTGCTCCACCGCCATGAGCGGCTATTCCACCATCGAAGCCCCCGCTGCTGCGGCGAATATTCCGCTGATTGCCGTGGACTACAACGATTTTTCCGATTATCTCAAGTGGTTCAAGGTGTTCTGCAATCTGACCGGGCATCCGGAGCTGTGGGACAGCGTTGCAATGAAAGCGCTGGATGAGGTGGTCACTGTTCTGGCAGGCTGCCCGACGGAGAATACACCCACCGTGTTCAGCATGTTCTCCGGCTCCGACAATCTGCAGGCAAACACCTCCGGTACCGTCGTGGGCGGTATGATCTCGGCAATGAACGCGAAAAATATCGTGGACAGCTGGGGCGATACCACCGGTGCGGAGCGGCTTGACATCAACCTTGAAACTGTCTATGCGTCAGATCCTGACATCATCATTGTTCAGTGCCACGCAGGCGTGGATACCGCCAAGGCGATGGTAGCAGAGGCTTACGGCGACAACAAAGTCTGGAATGAGCTGCGTGCGGTGAAGGAAGGCCGGGTTTTCTATTTGGAGAAAAATCTCTTCCACAACAAGCCTAACAGCCGCTTCGCCGAAGCATATACCACGCTGGCAGATATCCTGTATCCTGAAGCATAAATCTGAAACCTCCTCCAACAAAATATGCCTTGGTATCCATTGAGATGCCGAGGCATATTTTGATGCAGTCGCGCTTCTGCGGCGGATGCGTCATGATGGGAAAGCGTGGCGGCAAGGCTACCGAAAATCAAGCAGAATGGAGACACAGACATGCAGTGTTATGAGCCGGATCGGGAGTTTGAAGATACGTCCTACCGAATCCTATGCAACCGCTGTCGGCATAAGCGTGACGGCGTTGCCTGCGACGCTTTCCCGGACGGGATCCCGACCGAGATCCTGAGGAGCGGTGCGCATTTTCTACCCGTCCGTTCACACCAAAGTAACGATTTTTTGTTGCAAAAAACTCTTGCACGCGGCGGAGGATGATGGTATAATATTACCAGTAAAATTTACATTTCGGGGGTTGATAAATATGCTAAAACCGCGTATAATTAGACAGACAGACAGACAGAGGTAACTCTGTCCATTTCTGCTGGGAAAATCGAATCAAATCAGGCGCATTCCTCCGCGGGAGAACCGTGGGCGGAGTGCGCCTGTGCGCTTTTATTTAAGGAGGAGACAGAAGGATGACAACTTTCAGAAAAATGGCCGTGTGGCTTCTTGCAGCGGCGATGCTTATGACATTTATACCGAGCTTTACGCTTTCGGCAAGTGCGGCGGACGAGACGACCATGTTCGTTAAGTTCTACACCGTACCGGAGGATGACCCGACCTATACGGCTTATCAGGGCCAGCCCATCGTCCTGTGCTACACGACTGAGGATGGAACGGCAAGCGGTACGGTTGACAAATATCATCTGCTTCCTCTTTCGCAGGAGTACAGTTATACCGGCGGTACCTTTGGCAGCAATATCATTTATAACGCTTTTCAATCGGGAAGCAGCATAGAAGCAAACCTTGATTTGGGTCAGGACGCCGGTTATGTCTATCATCTTATCGTGGAGGATTCCGTTTCCGAGCTGATTCGTGACAAGGTGGATCTGACGATCCAGGAAAATGGTGCAGTCACCGGCACCACAGGCACCTATCCCGGCCTCGTCTTTGCGGACGGCTGCGAGATCAGTGGCGGCACCTTCAGCGGCGAGGTCTATGTCTACAGCAATGTTTATGCAACTTACGCGGAAATCGGTACCATCAGCGGCGGCACCTTCAGCGGCAAGGTGTATAATTACGCCGGTATCTCCGGCGGCACCTTTAACGGCGAGGTGCGGAACGCCACAAGGTCCACCGACATGCGCGACAGCGAGATCGTGGGCGGCACCTTCAACAGCACAGTGACCAATACGGATAATAACGAAACGTACACGGCCAGGATCACCGGCGGCACCTTTGCCAATCCGATCGTCAACAACGGCGGCGTGGTCGAAGTAGATGTGTCCACCGACATCGCCATCACCTACCGTGTCACCGGACATGCCAACATCCAGGGACTGGAGCCTAATGTCGTCACGGACGAGACAGAAGGCACCGACCTGCCGACACTGGATGAATTGAAAGCGGTTGTTTCGCTTCCCTCCAACATGGACGAAGATACCTTCGCATGGTATCGGCAGGATGAGCTTTTTGATGCAGATTGGAACCGTCTGGACGGTGCCGAACCGCTGACCGTGGTCCCCTCTAACCAGACCACGAACCTGAATCTCTGGGGCGACTGGGATTGTTATCTGGAACTGGCAGACTGCCAGATCACGGCAGTCGATGGCACAGCTCTCGATACCCCTGTCACCGGCGTACAGTCCTATACCGAGGGGGATGTACTGACCATTCAGGCACCTCTGAGCAGAACTGTAGAGGGTCAGCCTCAGGTCTTTACCGGCTGGGCAGACCGCAACGGAAATGCCCTGACCGGCGGAACCGAAGAGGACGGGAACGCCGTTCTCAGCTATACCATGCGCAAAACATGGTATGAGGGCGAGAAATCCCATGCTCTCGTCGCCGCACA
>JAFUPS010000204.1 GCA_017481085.1 Clostridia bacterium
ACCGGCTTCATCGGACCGAAGCGGATAGAATCCGCACCGCGCCGTGCCAACACCTCAATGGGCATGCATCCCTCGTACACCTCGGGGGCGGCAATATCGAAATCGTGAAGCGGGGCGTTTTCCGCGCTGACCAGCGCCGCATGGAACGCCTCGTATTCCGCTTTGTTCAACGGGCAGTTGATATAATCGCCCGCGCCGGAGGTCTCGTTGCCGTAGCGCGAAGCGCGGAAGGAGGTCTCCGGGTCGATGCTGGCCGCCGTCACAATGGGTGCGGCCGCATCGAAGAAATGCAGGCCGTCGCCACACAAGCGGGCGATATCCGCCGCCAGCGCATCGGAGGTAAGCGGTCCGCTGGCCACGATGACGTAGCCTTCCTGCGGAATCGCGGTCACTTCCTCGTGTACCACTTCGATCAGCGGATGCGCGTGGATGCGCCGGGAAACACCGGCCGAAAACCGGTCGCGGTCGACCGCCAGCGCACCGCCGGCCTCCACACGGCTTTCGTCTGCTGCCAGCATACACACCGACCCCAGCCGCCGCATCTCCTCCTTGAGCAGTCCGGCGGCGCTGTCGATCCGCGCAGCCTTGAGCGAGTTGGAGCACACCAGCTCGGCCAGTTCGTCCGTGCGATGTGCCGGACTGCGGCGCAACGGCTTCATTTCAATCAGACGGACGGACACGCCGCGCTGTGCCAGCGCCCAGGCGGCTTCGCACCCGGCCAGTCCGCCGCCGATCACGATTACTTGATCCATGTTACACTCCATGACGCTGGCAGTATTCCTCCAGCGTGATGCCGTCACGCATGATCTCGGTAGCGGCCTCCACGCCGACGTAGCGGTAATGCCACGATTCGAAGATCACGCCGGTGATATCCTCTTTTCCCTTCGGGAAACGCAGGATAAACCCATATTCGGCGCAATGCTCAACCAGCCAATTGTATGCGACCGTACCGGTAAACGAGCTGTCGCAATTGTTGAAGTCCACCGCCAGACCGGTGTTATGCTCGCTCTGGCCGGGGCGCTTGACGATGGTGGCCGCCTTGACCTCGGCATCCGCCTGCGAATAGCCCTTCTTCACCCAACGAGCGACCTCGTTGTTGTACAACCGTTTCTGCGTATCGTATGGGCGGAACATGGATTGCGCCCAAATGTTACCACCGGCCTTGCGGCAATCGGCAACCATTCTCTTAAGCGGCTCAACGATACGTGCATCCACACTGCCGTTGGTCACGCTACTGTTAACGACCTCCAGCTTGATGCTGTCCACCATCTCTTGCGGCATAGTGTTCCAGTCGTTGACCAGCATGAGATTCCACGCCCCACCGGCCGGCTGCACGTAATGCTCGCCACCGTTCGACGGTTTAGCCGTCGTGGTGGTGGTCGTGGTCGAGCCGGACGTAGTGGTAGTGGTAGTGGTGCTGGTCGTGCTCTCCGACGTTGTCGTCGTCTCGCTTGCCGACGTGGTAGTCGTCGTGCGCTTGGTAGCGCGCGACGGTTCGGAGTCCTCCGAACCGTTGGCATTGCCCACCGCGCAGGATACGCTCACCACGGCGATCACGACCGCCAACACCAGCACCGCCAACGCGACGATGTCGCGGTTGGCTGCGCGGCGACGGGATTCACGGCGGCGGCGTGCGCGTTCTTGTTCGGACATGCTCATAGCTTGTTACCCTCTTTTCGGGCCGATATCCTCGGCGTTTTCTCCGCGCTCGCGCACGATAAGGCGCACGGGCGTCCCCTCCAGACCGAAGGTGGAGCGAATGCAGTTTTCGATATACCGCTGATACGAATAATGGAACAGTTGTGCCTTGTTGACAAAGCACACAAAGGTAGGTGGACAGGTGGCGGCCTGCGTCATATAGTAGATCTTCAGGCGGCGGCCCTTATCCGTCGGCGGTTGCACACGCGCGGTGGCATCCGCCAGCACCGTGTTCAGCATACCGGTGGTCACACGCATGCAGTTTTGCTCGTGTACGTATTTGATGAGCGAGAACAGTTTATCCACACGCTGCCCTGTCTTGGCCGAGATGAAGATCATCGGCGCATACGACATAAAGCTGAAGTCCACCTCCAGCGCCTTGCGCATACGGTCCATGGTGTGGGTATCCTTTTCCACCAGATCCCATTTGTTGACCGCGATAATGCAGGCTTTGCCGGCTTCGTGTGCCAGACCGGCCACCTTGCTGTCCTGCTCGGTAAAGCCCTCGGTGGCATCGATCATAATGACGCACACGTCCGACCGTTCAATGGACATCTGCGCACGCAGAATGGAATAGTGCTCGATATCCGTATCCACCTTACTGCGGCGACGCAGACCGGCGGTATCAATGAACAAAAATTCACCGTGCTCGTTATGCACTTCGGTGTCGATTGCGTCACGCGTGGTGCCGGCCATATCCGACACAATGGAGCGCTCCTCGTGCGACACGCAGTTGATAAGCGACGATTTGCCGGCATTAGGCTTGCCGATGATGGCCACACAGATCGCGCCGTCCTCTTCCTCGGCATCACTGGTCTCCGGCAGGTAGGATACCACTTCGTCCAGCAAGTCGCCGGTGCCATGGCCGTGCACGGAAGATACCGCAATAGGATCGCCCAGACCGAGGTTATAGAACTCGTAGAAATCCGGCGGCAGTTGACCGATGTTATCGCATTTATTAACGCACAGCACCACCGGCTTGCCGGAGCGCTGCAGCATGGCCGCCACGTCCATATCGTTAGCGGTCACGCCGGTGGTGACGTCCACCACCAGCACGATGACCGACGCCTGATCGATAGCCAACTGTGCCTGCTCACGCATTTTGGAGAGGATCATGTCGTTGGTGCGCGGCTCGATACCGCCGGTATCGGCCAGCAAAAACGACCGACCGGCCCACTCGCAATCGGACATAATGCGGTCACGCGTCACACCGGGCGTATCCTTCACAATCGAAAGGCGACGCCCGATCAATTTATTGAATAAGGTCGATTTTCCCACGTTCGGGCGGCCGACAACGGCCACGATCGGCTTTTTCATCTTCTTCCCTTCTTTCGCTTACAGCAGCAGCGCATCCAACAGATCGCCGCCATCCTCACCGACGGTCACCAGCCGCGTGTGCAGAGCTTCCTCCACCTGCTGCGGGGTAACGTCGTCTAAAAACAGATCCTGCTCGTGCCGCAGCATACAGCCCGGGATGAGCAGATAATCCATCTCCGCACCGGCCAGCTGCTGCAGGATATCCTGCCCGGTGACAAGACCGGCCACCGTGATAGTCTCACCAAAAAATTCGTTGCGGATAGGCCGGACAGTCACGTCCAGCTGCGGCCAGCGCGCGCGTGCCTTGGCGCACAGCTCCTCCAGCGTGGG
>JAFUPS010000205.1 GCA_017481085.1 Clostridia bacterium
AAAATCCCGATGCATCGCATCGGGATTTTTTCTGTTTAAATGAAGAATTTGCGTTCCATCACTTCGCGGGCCGGTCGGCAGATCGCGAGGAAAATGAGCAATCCGCCCAGCATCACCAACGCCAAAAGCGGAAAGATCGCCCAGCCGGTCAGCACCGGATTTTGGAAGGTGCGGTACATGAGGAATTCCACCAGCAGCATAAACGCACCCAGCGCCACCGAAGCACCGCCGAAGATATACAGCGCGCCCTTCGGCACGTACCGCATCAGCGTGACCACCGCGGTCACGATCAGCCCGATGCCGCCGGTCACCGGAAATGCAAAGCTCATAAACCAATTTCCGCCGGTGGCGAAATTGATATACAGCAGGAACAGCCCTAGCGCCGCAAATCCGCACGGCACGAAAATCACCGGATTGGGGTTGCGGAACCATGTCGGTAAGATCCCGATAACGTAGCAAAGCAGCAGCGCACCGATGACGTAGCCCGACCACATGACCGTGCCGTTGATCTCCAGATCGCACAGCAGCACGGTGACGATGGGCAGCAGATACAGAATGCTCAAAATAATGAGTCCCCATTTGGTGCCGCGCTCGGCGGTGGGATATTTATGTGCAGGGTACGGTTTTTCGGCTTCGCCCTGCACCAGATCGGGGTGGTACACCCGTGTTTGGCAAAGCGGGCACACTTTTTCGGTGTCGGCCAGCTTCACGCCGCAATTCATGCAATACATAATTACTCGTCCTCCTTTTCCGGGGCGTTGCTCTGCACCGTGGCAGGGATACCCAACTGCTGTAGCACCCGGTAGAAGTGATACTCCAGCGCCGACTCTTGAATGTTACGGATAAAATTGATATACAGCGTATCGCCATACGACAGCACGCCGCAGTTGTACGGTGCCGTTGCCTGCACGCCGAGGATGAAATCCAGGCGCTCCACATATGGCCGCATCGCCTCCGGCAGCTGTACCGCACCGAGATTGGAAAGCGTGAGACACGATTTGCGTTCACCCACCGAGTCGAAGATAGCTTTCATCACGATGTTCTTGATAAACAGCGGCATCACGCGCACGGCCATCAACCGTTCGCTGCTGATGTTGGTGGCGATCTTCATGCTCATCTGCTTGGGTGTGATGTCCATACCCATGCGAACTTTGATGACCTGGCAGATCTCCTCAAAGCTGTATTCGCCCAACCGCGGCAGAATTTCCGGCGTGGTATACATCGCAAAATTCCGCAGCGTTTTGCTGCCGAACAGCTTGCGCAGATTGACCGGGATAAGCACTTTGATAGGCTTGCGGTGGCGCTGTTCCGGTACCTGTTCTTTTTGAAGGTTTTGTAGCGCCTGCATCAGTACCGCACACAGGAAATTGGTCAGGCTGACGCCGTATTCGTGCGCCTTTGCCAACGCCTTGGCTACCGGCACCTCCAGGCAGGTGAGATGCAAAAAGCTACCGGGCTCCGGGGTGCCGGAAAGCCGCCATGCGGTGTTTTCCTGTCGGCTGGCGCAAATTGTTCCGGCGTGTTTTTGGAAGCTGTCTTCCGTTTCCTCGGGGGAAGGTTCTTCCAGCCGCCCCAGCACTCCGTGCTCTGCCGGGATGTATACGCCGTGCTTTTGTTGCAGATATTCGGCCACCAGGCTCTTGAGGAAGACCAGCGCGCCGTTGCCGTCGGTCAGCGAATGGAACACCTCAATGGCAATGCGCCGCTTATAGACGATTACGCGGATGGCGCAACGCCGCGTTTCATCGCGTGACATTTGTGCCAGCGGATAACTGTTTTCCTCCCGAATCTCCGGCACCTCGGCCAGCTGTTGCAGATAATACCAGAACACGCCGCGCCGCAGTCTCACTGCAATGGAGGGAAATCGCCGCACGGTCACGTCCAGCGCGGTGCGTAGCACCGCCACGTCAACCTCATCCGTCAGCGTGGCCGACAGCCGGAACACGTTGCTCCAATGCGGTCTCCGCGCCGCTGGATAGATCTTGGCGGCGTTATCCAGTCGCATCCATTGCAGCTTGCGTTCGCCGGCCATTACTTCATTCAAAAACCGGTCAATGACCGAGAAATCCCTTAGGTCCTCGTCCAGCCCATACAGCAGATACCCGTGCCACCGCTCCGGCGCGATCTGCAATCGACTTTGGCATCCGGCGGCCAGCAATTTGTTGTGTAGCTGTACGGCATCGTCCAGCATGATCTCATCGCCGCCGGCAAAAAGGAGCGACGGCGGCATGCCGGTCAGATCGGCAAACAGGGGAGATACCAGCGGATGCCGACGATCGGTGGTGTAATTGTCGGCAAAAAACTCCAGCATCTCGATCGACATGGAGGGGTCGATCTCGCGATTCGCGGTATACGATACGCCCGAGGCGGTCATATCCGTCCACGGCGAGATGGCGATGATGCCGCAGGGCATCGGCAACCCCAGTTCCTGCAGCTTGAGGCACAGCGCATAGCACAGTCCACCGCCGGCACTTTCACCGCATAGCGTGATATGCGAGGCGGCATACCCTTTGCTCAGCAGATAGCGATAGCTTTCCACCGCATCGTCAATGGCGGCAGGGAAGGGATGCTCCGGTGCCAGCCGATAGGCCGGGCAGAACACGCGCGTACCGCTTTGTACGCTTAGCATCGAGCCAAATCCGACGGCGTATTCCACGTCGCCGCAGGTATACCCACCGCCGTGCAGATATAAGATCACACCCTGCCGGCGTTCATCCGTCGGTATGACCCACGCACCGGCGAAATGCTCGAATTCGTGGGTTTTCAGCACCACCTGATTGCGGTATCTCGATTCCATCAGTTCGCCGATCTTGTTTTGCCCCTTGCGGATGGTCTTCAGCGATACGCCGCCCATCAGAGGCTTTAAAATATTCAGTTGTGCTCGCATGGCTTTTGCGGAAATTGGCATATCAAAAACCTCTTTTGTTTATGCTTTAAAGAAGGCGGCGGCAATTGCACCCGGACCGGCGTGTGTACCGATCACGCTGCCGACGGGAGTAATGCGTAAGGCCTTTTTGCTATCTGCCCACAACGCTTTGCTGTCTTCCATATACTTCTGTAGTAGCAGGTCGGACAGCCCGGTATACCCCAGTAGCACCGGTCTCTCAAAATCCACGCCGCCGGCCTTGGCGATCTCTTCCACCAGCAGATTGTTGCCCTGCTTAGAGCCGCGCGCCTTGCCACGTATAACGATCTCGCCATCCTCCACCGAAATAACCGGCTTGATGTTTAGCAAGCCGCCGGCAAACGCCACCGCTTTCGAAATCCGTCCACCGCGCTTGAGATACTCCAGCGTATCCAGCATCGCGATAATGCACACGTTTTTCTTTTCCAGATCCAGCGTGGAGGCCAGCTCCTTGGCGTTCATGCCGCGGTCGACCAGCTCCAGCGCCAGCTCGGCGAGAATACCGGTGCCAATGGCCACCGAATCGCTGTCAACCACGTAGATATCCTCATAATCGCTTGCTGCGATCATCGCACTTTGGTAGGTGCCCGACAGCTTGGAGGATACCGTTAGCACGACGGCGCTGTCGCCGTTGGCGACGATCTTGTCAAACGCTTCGGCAAAGGCGGCCGGCGTCGCCTGGCTGGTGGAGGGAAGCGTATCGCACTCGATCAGCTTTTCATAAAACTGCTTGTGCGTGATGGTGACACCGTCTATGTATTCCTCGTCACCGAAATGCACCGTTAGCGGCACCACGCTCACTCGTGCTTTGATCTCGGGGGTGAGATCGGCTGTCGAATCTATTACAATTTTAACACTCATAGCTTTCTCCTTGTCGTCAATCGCGCGGATCGTTTTCCGGCAATCCCTCTTTACTGAGTATACGCAGATTGCCGGCGATCGACTCCAACGCTGCGTAAAAGATGGTCCGGTTTTCCTCGCTCAGATCGCGTCCGGCAATGTCTACCGCCAGCGTTGCGCGTTGCTTCACGCAAGCCGCTGCCGCATGGCCTTTCTCGGTGAGCTTGAAGACACCGCGGTAGAGGTTTTGGTGCACGCCCTCCTTGGTGACAAGTTCGTTTTTCTCCATGATAGCCATCATGCGCGAAACGTCCGATTTATCACGGCCGCACAGCTCGCCGATCTGCGAGGCGGTCATGCCCTCGGGATGCCGCGCCATGGTGAGCAGATATACCGAGTGCGTGCCCTTTAACCCGTATTTCTCCATTTCGTCGGAGGTCAGCTTGTGCCAATGACGCGAGATCTCCGAAATCGCATACGAAAAACGTTCAAACCGTTCGGTCATGTCGATACTCCTTATCTTTCGGAAAAGATGTTGACGCCGCAACATCTACGTCATTATACACCAAAGAAGTTGAATTGTCAACATCTCGGCAAATAAAGCGGAAAAATCCCAAAATTCTGAAAGAAGTGGGTTGACAAACGAGGGGAAATCGGCTATAATGCAAATTGCGTCCGGAACAGGCGCTGCGCACAATTGCATACGGAAGCGTATCGAAGTGGTCATAACGGGCCTGACTCGAAATCAGGTAGCCTTCACGGGCTCGTGGGTTCGAATCCCTAACTCTCCGCCAAAAAACCCAGTCATATCAAGGCTTTGCGCCCATATGACTGGGCTTTTCTTTTTGCTAATCTGCCATTGCTGCACATGATTTTCGGCAAGAAATCATGTCCGCCATCCGACGGTCTCGGTTTCCG
>JAFUPS010000206.1 GCA_017481085.1 Clostridia bacterium
CGCTGTGGAGCGGGGTTTTGCGTTCATGCAGCAGGAGCGGGGGAGTGCCATTCACGTGGAGGAGGGCGTCTGTGCCCACATTGCCGCCTCCTGCGGTGGGGACGTGCGTAAGGCGTTCAACGCGGTGGAGCTGTGCGTGTTATCTAGCATTCCCGATGCGGACGGCACGGTACGCATCACGGTGGAGCAGGCAGCCGAGCTTGGGCAACGCAGCTCGATGCGGTACGACCGCGACGGCGATGAGCATTACGACATCGTTTCCGCTTACCAAAAATCGATGCGTGGCTCCGATCCGGACGCGGCGCTGCATTATCTGGCCCGGCTGCTGGAAGCCGGTGACCTCCCCTCTGCCTGCCGCCGCTTGATGGTGTGCGCGTGCGAGGATGTGGGGCTGGCGTATCCGCAGATCCTGCCGATCGTCAAAACCGCGGTGGATATCGCGCTGCAGGTAGGCTTGCCGGAAGCGCGTCTACCGCTGGCAGATGCAGTCATCATGGTGGCCACCGCGCCGAAGTCCAACTCCGGACACGACGCCATTGCTGCCGCGATGGCGGACGTACAGGCCGGGCGTTCCGGTCCGATTCCGCGGCAACTGCAAAACAAACATTACGACGGTGCGGATGCGGCGGTGCGCGGTCAGCATTACCTCTATCCGCACGCGTATCCCGATCATTGGGTGGAGCAACAATACCTGCCGGACGTGCTGGCCGGCACCACCTACTACGTACCGGGCGACAACAAAAACGAGCAGGCATTCGCCGCCTATTGGAAATCGGTGAAGGAACGCCGAAAATAATAGCAAACCGGGGAACGTTGCGAAATTCCCCGGTTTTTTTCGCTTTTCGGCGAATATTTTACGAAATCTCTTGACTTTTGCCCTGCTTTCCCGTATAGTTATACTGTTGCACTTTATATTAAATACATACTAATATAAGGGCATGCATCTAAGCAAGAACCAAGTTGGTATCCAAGCAACGCCGCAGGCAGACGGATCCGTCATGCCTTGCGAAAAACCCTTTGCGAGGGCGTTGTCCCATGATACCACGGTTTCACGCCGATGACGGTCGAAATGGCTGTCCACGAGAAACTTCCATGTGCCGGTTACCCGGTACAACCGCAAAGGGGGATGCATTAACATGGAAAAAAATCCGATCATTACACTCAAAGACATCTCACTATCGTTCGACGGTGAACAGGTGCTGGACAAATTGGATCTCAGCATCTATGATGGGGAATTTGTCACGCTGCTTGGACCTTCGGGCTGCGGCAAGACATCGACGCTACGCATTATCGGCGGCTTCCTCACACCGGATAGTGGCGATGTCTTTTTTGGTGACAAGCGCGTAAACGATCTGCCGCCGTATAAGCGGCCGGTCAACACGATCTTCCAGCGATACGCACTGTTCCCGCACCTGAACGTATACGATAACGTGGCGTTCGGTATGAAGGTGCAGAAGAAAAACAAGGCCGAAATCGCCGAAACGGTCGATCGTATGCTGACGATGGTAGGGCTGAAAGGCTTTGAAAAACGCACCGTCTCTACCCTTTCGGGCGGTCAGCAACAGCGTGTGGCAATTGCCCGTGCGCTGGCCAACAACCCGAAGGTGCTGTTGCTGGACGAGCCGTTGGCGGCGCTCGACCTCAAGCTGCGCAAGGAAATGCAGAACGAACTGAAGAACATGCAGAAGTCGCTCGGCATTACCTTTATCTACGTCACGCACGACCAGGAAGAAGCACTGACCATGTCCGACCGCGTGGTGGTCATGGATGGCGGCGTCATCCAGCAGATCGGTACACCGATCGACATTTACAACGAGCCGCAAAACGTGTTTGTGGCTGACTTTATCGGCGACAGCAATCTGTTTAGCGGTATTATGGTGCGCGACCTGCTGGTCAACATCCTCGGTGTGGATTTCCCCTGCGTGGATACCGGCTTTGGCGAAAACAATCCGGTCGACGTAGTCATCCGCCCGGAGGACGTGCTGCTCGTTCCGGCTAAGGACGGGCAGATCACCGGCACGGTCACCTCGCTCATTTTCAAGGGCGTGCACTACGAAATGAACATCATGGCCGGTGGCTACAAGTGGCTGGTGCACAGCACCAAAATGGAACCGGTCGGCGCGGAGGTCGGCCTCTGTGTAGAGCCGGAAAACATCCAGATCATGCACAAGCCCCACTCTGTGCAGCAGGAGGGCCACGGCATTGACGAATAAGAGAAACATCTGGCTGACCGGGCCTTATCTGGTCTGGATCGCCGGATTTATCATTTTGCCGCTGCTGGTAATCCTCTTCTACGCCTTTACCAATCCGGCCGGCAACTTTACGTTTTCCAACATCACCGCCGCAGTGACCGACATCACCAACATCAAGGCGTTTGGTCTGACCATGCTGCTCGGCTTTTTGGCGACCGCCATTTGCCTGCTGCTGGCCTATCCGTTGGCGCTGTGCCTGACCAAGCTGAAGATCAAGCAAAAAAGCTCGGTCATTTTTCTGTTCATCCTGCCGATGTGGATGAATTTCATGCTACAGATGGTGGCGATCAACGTCATTTTGGAGGACAACGGCATTATCAATATGCTGCTCTCCTCACTCGGTCTGCCGAACATGCACATCGCCAACACCTTCGGCGCGATCCTGATCGGCATGGTGTACGATTATTTCCCGTTCATGCTATTGCCGATCTACAATACCGTTTCGCGTATCGACAAGGATCTGATCAACGCGTCTAAAGACTTGGGTGCAAGCTCGTTTATGACCTTTTTGAAGGTCACGCTTCCCCTCTCGATGCCGGGCGTTATCAGCGGCATCACCATGGTGTTTGTACCGGCGATCTCCGATTTTGCCATTGCCGAAATGCTGGGCGGCGGCAAGATCATGCTCATCGGCAACGTGGTAGAAATGAGCTTCACTAAGGGGCAGTATTTCCAAGGCTCCGGCCTGGCGCTTATTCTCATGCTGTTCGTCGTGGCCAGCTCGCTCATCCCGGGCGACGACGAAGCCGAGGCTTCCGTTGAAGGAGGTGTCGTGCTGCCATGAAAAAGCTGTTTGGCGCGTTGCGCGGCGTGTATATCGCCATTATGTTTGCGTTTTTGTACTCTCCGGTCGTGCTGATGATCGTGCTGTCGTTTAACGAATCGCGGTCCTCCTATCAATGGGGCGGCTTCTCGCTGGTGAAATACGAGGCGCTATTTAACAACGACACGATTATGGAAGCGCTGGTCACCACGCTGATTCTGGGTGTTGTCTCTGCAGCGTTGGCTACCGTCATCGGCACGTTTGCGTGCGTCGGATTGCTGGCGGTCAAGAAGAAGCTGCAAAACGTTATCACCACCACCGCCAACATCCCGCTGGTTAATGCAGATATCGTCACCGGCGTGGCGCTGATGCTGTTCTTCGCCGGTGTGGTGGGACGCATGAATAACGCCACCCTGCTCATCTCGCACGTGACGCTGGTGCTGCCGTACGTGGTGCTCAACGTGTTCCCCAAGCTCAAGCAGTTTGACCGCAGCATTTACGATGCGGCGCTGGATCTCGGCGCCTCCCCTATGCGTGCGTTCTTCAAGGTCATCCTGCCGGATATTTTCCCGGGTGTGCTGACCGGCTTCCTGCTGGCGCTGACCATTTCGTTTGATGATTTTACCATTACCTATTTCACCAAGGGACAAGGATTGAACACGCTGTCCACCTTGATCTACACCAACCGCATCCGCGGTATTTTGCCCGAATATTACGCGCTGGCCTCGCTGATGTTTATTACGGTGCTGTTGCTCATTCTGGTCATCCAGATCGTCAACAACCGTTCGGCGCAGGCACAGGCACCGGCCTTGGCCGCTGACAACAGAAAGGAAATCGATTAAAGATATGAAAAAGCTCCGTTTTTCCAAGCGTTTTGTTCCCCTTGTGCTGGCGCTGGTCATTTTGCTGACCAGCGTACTTTCGCTTACCGGCTGCTCGAGTAAGCAAACGATGTATCTGTTCAACTACGGCGATTACATTGACCCGGACGTATACGATCTGTTTGAAGAGGAATTCGGTATCCGTGTGGTGGTGGACGAATATGCCGCACCCGAAGACATGTATGCCAAGTTCACCGCCGGCACCGCCACCTACGACCTCATCTGCTCCTCCGATTACATGATCGAGAAGCTGATCGGCGAGGGGCGTCTGGCGGCCATCAACTACGAAAACGTGCCGAACTTTAAAAACATGGCTGAGGAACAGCTGAACGCGGCCAAGTCGTTCGACCCGGAGCTACGGTACACCGTGCCGCATTTTTGGGGCACACTCGGCATACTGTATAACACCGAGACCGTGGCCGCAGCTGACGTGCAAAGCTGGGACGTGCTGTTCAACGGCAAGTATGCCGATCGCATCATCATGCCTAACAGCGAGCGCGATGCGTTCTTCGTGGCGCTGACGAAGCTCGGGTACGACGGCAACACCAAAAATGAAGCGGAGTTAAATGCCGCTGCCGATCTGCTCAGCAAGCAGAAGGGCGACGTGCAGGCGTATCTGCTTGACGAGGCGGCCCGTGTGAAGCTGGAATCGGGTAACGCGGACATCGCCGTCATCTATAACGGCGAGGCATATCTGGCGTTTGAAAACAACGATAAGCTGGCTTTTGCCGTACCGTCGGAAGGTACCTGCATCTGGATGGATGCGTTTGCCATTCCGCAAAACGCGGAAAATGCCGCGTATGCGGAGCAGTTCCTCAACTTCCTCTGCCGTGCGGATATTGCCAAAATGAACTTTGAGTATATCTATTATTCCACCCCCAACCAGGCGGTGGTAGATGCGCTGGACGAGGAGATCCTCTCGGAAACGGCGATCTTTCCGCATAATTCGGTTTATGAAAACGCGACGGTGTTCAAGTATTTGGGCACCGAGATCGAGCAACTGTATTCCAAGCTGTGGAAAAACGTGAAAGCGTAAGCATCAGAAAGGAATGGACGATATGGCATTAAGGACGGAAACGGGACTCACGGCCCCTGCCGGCTTTATTGACGACGTGTATGAGATCGACAAGATCATCTATTCGCCGGAGCTTTGCGGTATAAAAGAGAATATGGTTTTGCGGTACGGTAAATGCCGCGATTCGTTTATTCTGCTGTATGAAGCGGAAAAGCTGATCGGGTATATCAACTTCTTCCCCGTTTCGCAAGAGTTGCGCACCGAAATGACCGATTACCGCGATCTGCGCATGCGCGATGACGATATCCGCCCCGAGGAGATCCAGGGCTGGAGCACCGAGCTGGATAACGACGTATTTATTATCTCGGTGGCTATTCTGGAAGAACATCGCAGCCGCGAGGCCATCACGCTGCTTGGGGATTCCTTTTTGGCGTTCCTGCGCGAGAAGAGCGAAGGCGGCCACTCCATCACCAGCATTTCCGGTTATACGGTATCGCTCGGTGGCGTAAAATTCCTCAAGCGACTGCGCGCCAGTTCGCTCAAGCAGACCGAGGATGGCTATCACTTCTTCTTTGCCGACGACGAAGCGGTGGAGGAGCTGCTGGAAGACGGTCTGGTACTCAACACCTATCAAAAGAGCTACGACGACGACCTCTATTTCTTCCTGCCGATGACGTTCGATCCAAACTGCCTGGCACGCACCGGCAAGCTGGAAAACGAGGCCCGACTGATCGTCGACCGCGAATATTCCGCCACCGACGATCTCAGCGGCGTGGACCGCGGCGAATTCTATTGCCGCCAGATGTACAATCACGTCAAGTACGAATGCAACAGCGATACCTTCAAATACGGCAATCTGGCGCGGTATTATCTGGGTGAATTCCAACTGGCGTGCTACGACGACGATTACGACGACGTGGTGTTAGCCACCGAAACGGCACACCTGTTTGTCACCTCGCACATGAACACCGGCTTGTATATCGTAACCGCCGTTGTGCCGGATAACCACTACAACCCCACCCAGCTGATCGACCAGATGTCCACCGGACACTTGGATATCCAAGATCCCGATACGGGCGATTTTCTCACGATCGAAGCGTATATGGCGCGCTACGGATTAGTGATCTGCGGCGACTCCAAATGCCTGATCTGCATGTCCAACATGCCGGATACGGAAATGGAAATGGCCTATATTCTCTCGGGCGAAACGCTGATCAGCAAGCATATCGACTACCACATCCGTGAGGAACGTCGCAAGCCGTTACTTCGCAAACGGTCGGTATACGATTACTACGAATCGTACATCTCCGATTCGGTGCTGGCGTTCGTGTTTAACAAATACGATAACCGGCGCGAGCTGTGGGATAAGCACGGCTGGGAAAAACGCTTGGGCGACGAGACCTCCGAGCTGTTTATCGTGGAGATCGTGCTGTTCCAAAACACCGCTGTGCTGCGCACCAACCGCAAGGTCGTGGCGCATTTGAAGGACGACGGCGATATGGATTTGGACGACGTCGATAAGCTGTATAAGGAATTGGGCAAAACCATGGAGTTCTGGAATTCGGATGTATTTAAGTATCCGTTTTCGCAGATCGAGGCCAACGAGGTAATCGAAAGCTTTGGCATTACCAAAACCTTTGAGGAATACCAGCGTAACCAACAGTTCCTAGACCGTCACGTCGAGCTCAAGAGCAATCAGTTGGAACGCGATGCAGATAATACCATGAACAATATCTTGTTCTTCCTCTCCTGCTTCGAGGCCGGCTCGATCATCATTATGGCCACGCAATGGGTGACGACCTTTATTGCCGAACGGGCAATGGGTGCCGCTGTAACCGAGGCGTTACTGGCAACCGTCAGCGACGTGACCGGCGTTTGCGCAACGATCGGCACCATCATTATGGCCATTATTATCTTCCATTTGGGTATCAAGCGCAAGAAGAAAAAGAAGAAAAAAGCGTCGCCCCGCAACACCGATAAGGAGCATATCTTATGATCGTAACGCTGAAAAACGAACAGATGACCGTCTCTGTAGACACGTTTGGCGCACAGCTACAGACGGTCACCGGCCAAAACGGAATTGAATATCTGTGGTATGGCGATCCGACGTATTGGAAGGGGCGCGCACCACATCTGTTCCCCACTGTTGGCAAACTGCGCGATTGTAAGGCGACCTGTGCACGCGGCGAGATCAATCTGCCGCAGCACGGCTTGGCACGTGTTTCGGAGTTTGTGCTGGAAGAAAGCACCGAAACGTGCGCGACCTTCCTGCTGGAAAGCAACGAACAAACGCTGGCACAGTATCCCTATCGCTTTGCATTCCGCGTCACCTATACGCTGGAGGGGGCAACCCTACACACCACCTATACCGTCACCAACGCGGATACCGACGTGATGCCGTTTGGCATCGGCGGTCACCCGGGCTTCAACGTGCCGCTGGTGGAGGGCGAATGCTTTGAAGATTACGCCGTCGAGCTGGAGTTGACCGAAACGCTGGATTGCCCCTGTGTGGATCTAGGGCACGGCTTGATCAACGACCGCAACCGCAATCGCATGTTACACGAAAGCAACCGCTTCTCGCTGCATTATCCGCTGTTCCGGGGCGATGCGTTGATCTTCGACCGAGCGAAATCCCGCAAGATCCGCCTGGTTTCGGACAAAAGCGGTCACGGCGTGGAAATGGCGTTTGCCGACTTCCCCATCATTGCCATTTGGACACCGCCGGTCGACAGTCCGTTCGTCTGCCTGGAGCCGTGGGTGACCATGGCTACGCAGCTCAGCGAGGACGATGTGTTCGAGCACAAGTTGAACATTCAGTCTGCTCAGCCGGGCGAAAGCAAGAAATACACCTATTCTATCACGGTATTCTGATATAAAAACTCCCCGGAGCATTCGTTCCGGGGAGTTTCTTGTTTTATTTATTTCTCTTTCTTTTCGAGCATGTAGTTACGGAAGTACACCACAAGGGCAACCGTCAGCATCAGCAGGTCGAGCACATATACCCAAAATGCCCAGTTTTGTGCGCCCAGCACCTTGCCTGCGCAGATGCGGCCGATCAAGCCAATCAGATAGCCGCTCCAGATGAGCAGGTAAAACGGCAGGCTGACGCTTTTGGTAGAGCGCGCCTTCCACAGCTTGATGATGTTAAACGGCCAAGAGGCACCAAAGCAGATAAGCATGATCGCACTGCAGATCTCGTTGATCATTTCGTTCATAACAAACCCTCATTTCCGGCTGTTGCCTTTTTTCGAGTAGAATTATAGCATACCGTGGTGTCAAAAACAAGCGATTCTGCTATTTATTTTTAAGAAAAATCCTTATAATTAAAAATTTTTGTTGTATTTTCGGTGTGGGGGTGATATAATAAAGTGAATTTATATATTTTGGAGGTGTAACCATGGCAGAAAACGGATTGTTCCGATCGAGTATGCGTGGTTTCAACCGGCAGGACGTGCTCAATTATATCGACTCGTTGCAACGCGAAAACGAGCAGCAGGTATCCGGCCTTCAGGAGCAGCTCTCCTCTCTGCAGCAGCAGGTGGAAACGCTGCAAAAAGAGCGCGACGACGCTGTGAACAAGGCGGATGCTCTTGCCGAGCAGAACGATCATCTGGAAGCATTGATCGACGAACATAATCGCAACAACCGCGAAATGCGGGCGAAGCTGGAAGAAGCGGAACAAGGCGAAAAGGGCCGCAGTCAACTGGAGCTGGACAACGCCCGCCTGCGCGCGGTCAACAGTGCCCTGCGCGAAAAGCAGGATCACTACCAGGCCGTGGCCGGTCAGCTTGAAGATATTGCCGTGCAAATGCGGAAATACAGCCTCGGATTCCTCAGCGCCACCAGCAAGCGCAGTGAAGAATGCCTCGATTCCATCGAAAAGGCTATTACTACCTACGAAAGCGAAATGGCCGCTGTGAAGAACCAGATCGGCAAGGCGCGCGAATCGTTGGAAGAGCAAAAGAATGCCGCCGGTGTGCATCTGGACGAAATGCTGAGCAGCTTGCTTGGCGATGCACCTCTGCCTGCAACGGAGGATAAAACCTCTGCCCCCACCGAGTCGGCCGGCAAGCCCTCCGGCTCTAAGCCGCGACTGGTACCGCAACGCCGACCGGCACGCCGTCACGGCGGTTGGCTGGCCAATCTACTGAAATAATTCCTCAAGGTTGTCATGGAGCGTTGCTCCTCAACATATACTGAAATTAAATCGAAAAGGAGATTTTCCCATGCCTGAACTGAAATATGAAATCGTCAAAGAATGCGGCGTTCTGTCGCAGACTCCGTCCGGCTGGACGAAAGAGCTGAACATGATCAGCTGGAACGACCGTGCCCCGAAGTACGACATTCGTGAGTGGGCGCCGGGCCGCACCAAGATGGGCAAAGGCTGCACGCTGTCGCCGGATGAGATCATCCTGCTCCGCGACATGCTCAACGACCTCGATCTGTAAGACAAACAACGAAAGCGGGATACGGCAGTATCCCGCTTTTCTGTGAAAGGAGTGTTCCCTATGGACGTATTATGGGAATTGCTGAAATCCGCGCTGATGGGCGTTGTGCAGGGCATTACCGAATGGTTACCCATCAGCAGCACCGCACACCTTAAGCTCGCGCAGCAGTTACTGCCGCTGTTTCCCGGCGATGCCATTGGCGATGCGTTTTCATCGATGTATGACGTGGTGATCCAGCTCGGCTCTATTCTGGCGGTGCTGGTGCTGTATTTCCACAAGCTCAATCCGTTTTCGCCCAAAAAGGACGCCGAGCAGAAAAAGCAGACCTTCACGCTGTGGGGCAAGGTGCTGATCGCCAGCATTCCGGCGGCAATTGCCGGCCTGCTCATCGACGATTGGCTGGACGGCATGGAAACCGAGCACACCAAGGTGTTTTTGTACATCATCGCCGCCGCGCTCATTGTCTACGGTATTCTGTTCATCATTATGGAGAGCGTGGTACGCAAGGCGAAGGTGGACGATTTGGCCGCCCTGTCCCCCAAACGCGCGCTGGGAATCGGCGCCTTCCAGATGTTGGCGCTCATTCCCGGCACGTCCCGCTCCGGCTCCACTATTTTGGGTGCGACCATGCTGGGCACATCCCGGTCGGTAGCGGCGGAATTCTCGTTCTTTATGGCCATTCCGGTCATGTTTGGCGCCAGCGGCATCAAGCTGCTTAAGGCATTTTTGGACGGCACGCTGACCGCTTTTTCGTGGCTGCATTGGGTATCGTTGATCGTTGGCTTTGTCGTGGCGTTTGTGGTATCGGTCGTAGTCATCCGCGTGTTCATGAGCTTTATCAAAAAGCACGATTTCAAAGGCTTCGGCGTCTACCGCATCCTCATCGGTATTGTGGTGTTGATCGCCGTGCCGGTATTGCTGTAAAGTGTCTGAGGGCGGCAATTTGTCGCCCTCGCTTTAATTTGACTTAAAATATTTACAGAATGTCCATACTCTTAGCAAGAGATCGTTGTATGATAAAGTTGTAAATTATGTGGGAAAGGACGAACCCATATGCTAGAGTTAAAAAACATTAAAAAGGATTATCCTGCCGGTGACGGTCCGGTGCACGCGCTGAAAGGCATCGACCTGCAATTCCGCAAAAGCGAGTTTGTAGCGATCCTTGGGCAATCCGGTTGCGGCAAGACCACCATGCTCAACCTCATCGGCGGCTTGGATCAGTATACTGACGGTGACCTGATCATCAACGGTCGTTCGACCAAGGATTTCAAAGACCGCGATTGGGATGCCTACCGCAACCATTCGGTTGGCTTTGTGTTCCAGAGCTACAACCTCATCCCCCATCAGACGGTGTTGCAAAACGTCGAGCTGGCATTGACGCTTTCGGGCGTTTCCAAGACCGAGCGCCGTCGCCGTGCAAAGGAAGCGCTGGCGCAGGTAGGGCTGTCGTCGCAACTGAAGAAAAAGCCGAGCGAAATGTCCGGTGGTCAGATGCAACGCGTGGCCATCGCCCGTGCGATCGTGAACAATCCGGATATTATCCTGGCCGACGAGCCGACCGGTGCGCTGGATACCGAAACCAGCGTGCAGGTGATGGAGATCCTCAAGGAGATCTCGCGCGATCGGTTGGTGGTGATGGTCACTCACAATCCGGAGCTGGCAGAGCAGTATTCCACTCGCATCATCCGCATGCTGGACGGTGTGATCACCGACGATTCTGCTCCGCTGACCGATGAGGAGGTCGCCGCAGAGCGTGAGGCGGAGGCCGCCAAGCGTCCGACCGGCAAAAAGCGGGAACGCAAACCCTCGATGTCGTTTATCACGTCGTTTGGGCTGTCGCTGAAAAATCTGTTCACCAAAAAAGGGCGCACCATTCTCACGGCATTTGCCGGCAGCATCGGCATCATCGGTATCGCGCTGATCTATGCGGTGTCGCAGGGCATGACCACCTATATCGACACGGTGCAGGAGGATACCCTCTCCTCCTATCCGCTGACGCTGGAAGCTCAGCACATGGATATGGGCTCGCTGATGGCCACCTTTATGGGGCAGGCAGAATCGGGCAACGAGCACGGAAACGACGCCGTGTATCAAAAAACCATGCTGTATGAGATGATCAATGCCTTAAACAGCACGGAGATCACCGAAAACGACCTCAAAGCGTTTAAAAAGTATATCGAGACCGAGCGTGCCAAAGAGGGCGACAACCCCTTAAAAGAGGCTATCAGCGGCATTCAGTATACCTACGATCTCGACATGCTGATCTACACCAAAAACGTGGATGGCGATATCATTCAATCGGATTCACGGGAGCTGCTGCAGGAGCTGTTGGCCGAGTACTTCGGCATGGATATGTCCTCTATGATGGGCGGCACCACCACCCAAGGCAGCAGCAATGTCTCCACCATTATGAGTAGCATGAGCAGTATGTCCCCGATGGGCGGTGGTGTAGTACTGTGGCAGGAAATGCTGCCCGGCGATAACGGCAAGCTCATCAGCCCACTGCTGGAAAAGCAATACGACGTCATCTATGGCTCCTGGCCAACCGAATACAACGAGGTCGTGCTGGTGGTGGATGAACACAACGAGCTGGACGACATGACGCTGTATGCGCTCGGTCTGCGTTCCAAAGAAGAAGTAGACAAAATGGCACAGGCGGCACTGGACGGCACCGAGCTGAACACCGAAACTCACAAGTGGAGCTACGAGGAAATCTGCAGCATGGAGTTCCGCACCATTTTGAGCTCCGACTGTTACACGCTGGACGAAACGACCGGCCTGTATACCGACCTGCGCGGCACCGAGGCCGGCATCCGCTATCTATACGATAAAGGCACGGTGTTGAAGGTCTCGGGTATTATCCGGCCGAGCGAGAATGCGGTTTCTGCGATGCTCAGCGGCTCGATCGCCTACACCTCCAAGCTGACCGAATACGTGGTAGAGCAGGCGAAATCGTCTGCCGCCATCAAAGCTCAGCTGGAAACGCCGGATACTGATATTTTCAGTGGTCTGCCGTTTAAAGAGTCGACCGGCAGCATGACCGCCGAAGAAAAGGAAACCGAGTTCCGCACCTATATCGACGGCTTGGACGAAGCCGGTAAAGCGGACGCGTATATCAAGATCATGAGCATTCCGTCGCAGGAGCAGTTGGATGCCGCCGTCAAGCAGACGATGGATCCGATGACGCGCGAGGATATGGAAACCGCACTGGTCACCGCCCTCACCCAACAGATGAGCGTGAACACGGCGGACGTGCAGGAATATATCGCCGCCATGGAGGACGACGAGCTCACCGATATCTTCACCGAAATGGTGACCGAGCGTGTCAAAATGCAGTATGCGGCCGGTATTCAACAACAACTCGCGCCCATGAGTCCGGCTCAACTGGCCGGAGCACTGGCCATGGCGATGCCGGGCTACACCGCCGAGCAATGTGCCGTGTACTACGACGAGGTGCTGGTGTTCTCGGAGGAAACCTACGAGGATAACCTGCGGGCGCTCGGGTACGTGGATCTGGAAGACCCGGCCAGCATCAATCTGTTTGCATCGTCATTTGAGAATAAGGATGTCATCGAGGAAGCTATTGCTGATTACAACGCGCAGGTAGATGAGCTGGAGGAGATCCACTACACCGACTACGTGGGGCTGATGATGTCCTCCATCACCACCATCATCAATGCCATCACCTACGTGCTGATTGCGTTTGTGGCGGTATCGCTGGTGGTATCGTCCATTATGATCGGCGTTATCACGCTGATCTCGGTGCAGGAGCGCACCAAGGAGATCGGTATTCTGCGTGCCATCGGTGCTTCCAAGAAGAACGTATCGAGTATGTTTAACGCCGAAACGGTCATTATCGGCTTTACGTCCGGTGTGCTGGGCGTGGCTGTCACGTGGCTGCTGTGTGTGCCGATCAATATGATCCTGCACTACCTCACCGGCATCAACAATCTGAGCGCCGTGCTGCCGTGGCAGGTAGCGGCCGTGCTGGTGGTCATCAGCGTGCTGCTCACGCTGATTGCCGGCATCATCCCCTCGCGCAGTGCCGCCAAAAAAGACCCCGTCGTAGCGCTTCGAACCGAATAAACCGCAAACAAAAACTCCGCAATCCGTTTGGACTGCGGAGTTTTTATTATGCGTTCGGGTTGCGCCAGTCGAAGATGAGCTCCGGCTGTTGGAAGGGGGTTTCGAAGAACGTATCTTCCAGCTCTTCTCCGTCGCGGATATGGCACATGACGTTGACCAGGCGACGAACATCCTCAACCTTATGAGCATGGAAGCCGCGGCGGAAGTACCAATAGAGGTTTTCCTCCACACCAAGCATTTGGAACACTTCCTTGGCAGCCATCGTGGTCTGCCACGAGCCGATGGGGTTGGTCCAGATGTCGCTTGCCGCTTCGGCCACCATCAGCACGCGCGGTGCGACCATGGCTTTGAGAAAATGACTGTCGAACGGCAGGTCCTGTTCGCAATGGGCGTAATTCGGGAATTCCGGTCCAAACCAGAAGGGGTAGTTGCGACTGATATCCGACAAGCGCTCGCTGCGCTGGATGCCGCCGTCCTCCTGCACAGCCTCCATGTGGATGCGATAGCAACCGCAGGAACCGGCGTTGGTCTCGTTGGGAGCAACCACCGTGGCGCGCTCGTCCAGCGCACCGGCGAGCATGGCGGTCTTGCCGCCACGGGAATGGCCGGTAAACGCCAGCAACGACAGATCAAAACCACCGATCTGCTCCAGCGCATCTACACAGCGCGAGAAGCCCCACGCCCACGCACCCAGCGCGCCGAAGGTATAATCCGGATAGGTGCGGTACATTTGACCGGCGTTTTCCCGGGCCTCACCCTGCACGTCGTGTGCCAGCTCGGTGCGGTTGAAAATGCAGAACGCGATGCCTTTATCGAGGAACGTACGCAGAAAATCGTTATCGCAATAATAGTTGAAGCAGCCGTCGCCGTCCACGACCACCGGCCACGGGCCTTCGCTGTCCGGGCGGAACACCTGCATATTGAATGAGACCGGACATTCGCGCGTACCGGTATGGATGCGATAGCTATCCATTTTAATCAGGCCGCCGCCGCAAAACAGCAGCTCGACCCCCACAAACTCCGGGGCCGGCGGCTGCGTGCCATACTGCAGCTCGATGACGTCTTTATACATTTCGGCACGGCGTACCGCCCATTTCTCGGCAGTGTCCGCTACCGTGCCGTCCTTACACAAGAACGGATCCGGCAGCTTGCCAAGCACCTCGTATTCGGTTACTTTAATCAGATCACGGTCAAAATCACAAGGCATAACAAACTCTCCTTTTACGCCGGAACGTCGGTAGCCAACAGTTGATAAACGGTATTGATATCAGGGACGTTATCGAAGCAGAAGTCGTTCACCAGCGTGCTGGTACGTCCGCGACGGCCGCTGTAGCGGTACTCGGTGCGTTGATTGATCATAATACTGCCGCTGCCATCGGCGTTCATATCCATGTCCATGTGCTCGATCACCGAACGCTCCACCGATTTCACCCGATTGCCGCATACTTCGAGCAGTCGCTTATCGGTCACGGCGTACGAGGTGCGGCCACGCTTGATCGCGCGGTGGAAAAAGCGGCCGGCCAGCAGATAGAGACCAATGAGCACAAACGGAATACCGAACAGCATGAAAAACCAAATGCCGTTTTGATAGGCCATGTATTCCCAAAACAGCGCAAAGCCCGTCCAAAACAGGCTGAACGGAATCAAAAACACATCGGCTGCTTGAAAAATACGTCCTTTCGTCGGTTTGTCGGCCCATAGCAGATATTCCCCCGGGGCCAGCAGGTGAGCGTATTTATTCTGCCATTCCATTTTATCCATACGATCCCCTTCCTTTCGCGTTTATTTTACCACAATTGGATAAGCGGTGTCAATGCAATATACAGCAAAAGACACCTCAATTCATACCATAAGAACATCCCTTGCCCCGTGTGGAGCAAGGGATAGGTTAATACGTCATCTTTTGTGCCCGACGGAGGACGGCTATCAGCGGCAGGATCAAGAGACCGCACGCCATATTGCTGATACCGTGAATGGCATCCCACGGCAGCCCGGCCGCGATCCAGGCGATCGTTTGCTCGAAATTCAAGCGAAACATCAGCGCCTGCGCCGGTGCATACAGCGTCCCATAGGCGAAACCGTGCAAACCGGCAATCGCTATGTAGACGATCGGTGCCAGCCACGACGGCATCTGCTTTGGCAGCAACATCGTGACGCCCCACAAGACCGTCCAGATATACAGGTACGGTATCCACCACAGATTAAATCCGTTCAACAGACCGGTCAGGAAAACAAACACATACAGCGGATACAACGCCTTCGCACGGAACACCACCGTCATAGCGACAATAAGCGTGGCCAGCAGATGCACGTTAGGCAGAAATTCCATCACCATCTTCGAGACGTACAGCAGCGCCCCCAGAACAGAAAAAACTGCCAGCTCTTTTAAGTTGATCTTCATGCCGGTGTTGCAACAAAGGCGTACGTCTTGCCGGATTCGATATCGGTGGAATCCACGCCGCTCATCGCATAGGCGCCGTCAACGTAAAACGCCCAGTAAGCGCCATCGGCCGTATAGTCCAGCTTGACACCGTCAACGGTATCGACCATCAGACCGTATTCGCTTTCGCTGCCGGCAATCAGACCGACCTCCAGCAACGCAGCGCCAACGGTGGTCTTGTCTGTATTGACGGTATAATGCTTCGACGTGCCATCCAGAAACGTGACCGTAAACGGAAAGGCGGTAGCCCCTTCACCGATGGCAACGGTATTCGTATCGGATGAGGAAGTCGTCGTGCCTCCGTCATTTAGTTGCTCGGTCGTACATCCGCTCAGCAGTGCCGTAGCCGCAATCAGCACCACAAGGAAGATGATAACCGACGATTGCATAAACGTTTTGTTTTTCATCGCAGGTTTCTCCTTTTTATTGTATTCCTTCCCAAAACGCCGGCTCTCGCAGCAAGTGGAAGGTAGCGCTGTGCACGTATTTCGACTTTGCGCAAAAGCATGGCCGGCCTTCTCGGTTTCCCAATGGCTTGTCCTCCGCTTGCGGCAGCAGAGTAAGGCAACGCTGACGTACGGCGCATCACGGCGACGGGCTCGTGCAGGAATCTCACCTGCTTCCGTGAACACAGCATGATCATCATACCATATATGTCGAAAAAAAGCAACAAAAAACACCCTGCAGAGCAGGGTGTTTTTCTTGTTGATATTAGTCAGCCACGTACGGCAGCAGGGCAATCTGACGGGCACGCTTGATAGCGATGGTCAGGTCACGCTGATGGCGGGCGCAGGCACCGGTCACGCGGCGCGGAAGGATCTTCGCACGCTCGGACAGGAAACGACGCAGACGGGCCACATCTTTGTAATCGATGTAATCCACCTTGTCGGCGCAGAAAGCACACACCTTACGGCGGCTCTTGCGCGGGCCGCGCATCGGACGCTCGGCTCTCTCAACATGTTCAGCCATGATATAGGCCTCCTTTTTATGATGTTAAAGTGGATTCTCAGAACGGCAGCTGATCGTCGCCGGTAATCTCCTCGAAATCGTCCGGCGCAGCGGTCGAAAACGCGGTGGAGGGTTCGGCATACGGAGATACCTGAGAATCGTTTCCGCGCGGCGCGTAGCCGGAAGTGGTGGTCTTGGACTCGCAGAACTCTGCATTGTCTACCACGACTTCGTACGCCGTGCGTTTGTTGCCGTCACGGTCGGTGTACTGACGGGACTGCAGCGAACCCTGCAGCGCAATACGCTGACCCTTGTGGAAATAACGGCAGATGAACTCGGCCGTCTGACGCCATGCGACACAGTTGATGAAATCAGCCTGTCTCTCCTGGCCCTGCGGCACGAAGCGGCGATCAATCGCCAGCGTGAAGCTGGTCACAGCCGTCTGATTAGCGGTGCGGCGCAGCTCCGGATCGGCAGTTAAGCGACCCATTAAGCATACAAAATTCATGTTTCGATCTCCTCTCAGGCTTCTTCCTTGCGGATAACCATATCACGCAGGACACCGTCGGTGATACCGGCAACACGGCTGAGCTCGGCCGGGAATTCCGGACCGCTCACGAAGTTGTAGAGAACGTAGTAGCCTTCTTCTTCTTTGTTGATCGGGTATGCCAGACGGCGTTTACCCCAATCGTCAACTTCACCGGCTTCCGCGTTCGCCGCGATCAGAGAAGCAAACTTCTCCTTGAGAGCCTCGACGCTCTCTTCGCCACCCTTCACCGAATAGATGAGGACAGCCTCGTAGGAACCTTTCACTGTGGGCATATCTTGCACCTCCTTATGGACTGATGGCCCTGACTCTGCAGGGCAAGGATTTGGCCTAAAAAGCCAAATGTTATTATAACAATGCGAAACCGCAAAGTCAAGTGTTTTTTTCTTTTTTCTGTTAAAGTCTTTACAAAGAAGGCATTTTCGGGTATAATCATCGGTGGAAACTTTATTGAAGGAGATTGTGTATGCTTCAATTTGAAGAACTCCGGCTTCGTTTAGCCGGAATGGAAGACGATCTGAACGACCTTGCCGGAGCACTCGGCATGGCTCAAATGGAGCGCGAGGTGGAAGAGCTGGAGCAGCGCGCCATGGCCCCCAATTTCTGGGATAACATGGAGGCGGCACAGAAGGTGACGCACCGCGTTAATCAACTGCACATCAAGATCGACAGCTACAACAAGCTGAAGGCGCTGTTTGCCGATACCATGGCACTCATCGAGCTGGCCGACGAGATGGAAGATCTCTCTATGCTGGAGGAATGCACCGCCGGTGTGGACGAGGTGGAACAGAGCATTGAAAAAGCGCGTCTCTCTACCCTGCTGACCGGGCAGTATGACCAGAACAACGCCATCCTTACCTTCCATGCCGGTGCCGGCGGAACGGAAGCGCAGGATTGGGCCTCCATGCTGTACCGTATGTACACCCGCTGGGCGGAGGCGCACAACTTCACCTACGACATCCTCGATTATCAGGACGGCGATGAGGCCGGCATCAAGAGCGCATCCATCGTTATCAAAGGCGAAAACGCCTACGGTTATATGAAATCGGAGGCCGGCATTCACCGCCTGGTGCGTGTCTCCCCCTTCGATGCATCCGGCCGTCGTCACACGTCGTTTGCGGCGGTGGAAGTTATTCCGGAATTGGACGAGAACATCACCGTTGACATTCGTCCGGAGGATATCCGCATGGAAGTGTTCCGTTCGTCCGGTGCCGGCGGTCAGCACGTCAACAAGACGTCCTCGGCTGTGCGACTCATCCACATTCCCACCGGTATCGTGGTATCCTGCCAGACGGAGCGCAGCCAGTTCCAGAACCGCGATTACTGTATGCGCATGCTGACCGCCAAGCTCATTGAGATCAAAGAGCGTGAGCATCTGGCACGCATTGAGGATATCAAGGGCAGCCAGGCGCAGATCGCCTGGGGCAGCCAGATCCGTTCGTACGTGTTTATGCCGTATACCATGGTGAAGGATCATCGTACCGGCCACGAGACCGGCAACGTCAACGCCGTGATGGACGGCGAACTGGACGGCTTTATCAACGCCTTTCTTAAGGCAAAGGCCAACAACGCACTCGGCAGCGCCGCCAGCGCCACCGATTAACAAACCGCAGGGGTCGATGTCCGATCTTATAGGAGATGACCGTATGTACAAGACCGTGCTGTTTGATTTGGACGACACGCTGTTGGATTTCAAGAAATCCGAGACCGAGGCACTGAGCGCCACGCTGCTGCAATTCGGCATACAGCCCACTCCGGCGGTGATCGGGCGGTACAGCGAGATCAACGAAGGCCTTTGGAAACAGTTGGAAAAGCAGGAGATCACGCGGGAACGGCTGCTCCCCTATCGCTTTGAGCTACTGTTTGACGAGCTCGGCGTAAGGCAGGACAGTCATGCGGTGCAGCGGACGTATGAGCTGTCGCTCAGCCAAAGCTGCTATTTCATCGACGGAGCGCTCGAATTACTGGAAACGCTTGTCCGTACGCACGACTTGTATATCGTATCAAACGGCACGGCGCTGGTACAATATGGGCGCATCGGAAAAGCCGGTATCGGTAAGTATTTCAAGGCCCTGTTTATCTCGCAGGAGATCGGCGCCGACAAACCCGACCGGCAGTTTTTTGAGGCCGCTTTCGCCCGTATTCCGGATTTCTGCCGTGAACAGACCATCATCATAGGTGACAGCCTATCCTCAGATATTGCCGGGGGACGTGCCGCCGGCATTGCCACCGGTTGGTACAATCCGCAGGGAAAACCGTTGCCGGACAGCGGAACGGTGGATTACGATATCCGCACACTACAGCAAATCCCGGCTATTGTCGGTTAAGTAAAAAGCGTCAAGGGAAAAGCCCTTGACGCTTTTGTTTATTTGGATAGCAACGCTTTATCACTGGCAAACATCGTACCGCTGTTTGCCTCAAACAGATTGAGCAGCTGCTCAATGGTGAGGTTCTTTTTTTCCTCGCCCGACACGTCGACCACCACGCGGCCCTCGTGCATCATAATAAGCCGGTTGCCGTGCGTGATCGCATCGTGCATATTGTGGGTGATCATCAGCGTGGTGAGGTGGTTTTCGGTCACCAGCTTATCAGTGATCTCCAGCACCTTGGCCGCCGTTTTCGGGTCGAGCGCCGCCGTGTGCTCATCGAGCAGCAGCAGCTTCGGCTTACGCAGCGTGGCCATCAGTAGCGTGACAGCTTGGCGCTGACCGCCCGACAGCAGGCCAACCTTGGTGGAAAGGCGGTCCTCCAACCCGAGGCCCAACTGCGCAAGCAGATCGCGGTAGCCGGCGCGCTCATGCTTCTTGATACCCCAGATCAGCTTACGCTTGGTGCCGCGACGTGCCGCAATAGAGAGGTTTTCGGCAATCTCCATATCGGGTGCCGTACCCTTCATCGGATCCTGGAACACGCGGCCGAGGAACTGCGCACGCTTATGCTCCGGCATATTTGTGACATCAACACCGTCGATCTCGATCGTGCCGAAATCCGGCTTCCACACACCGGCCACCGCATTGAGCATGGTGGATTTACCGGCGCCGTTACCGCCGATGACGGTGACGAAATCGCCGTCTGCCAGCGTGAGATTCAAGCCACACAGTGCGGTCTTGGCATTGACTGTACCGGGGTTGAAGGTCTTTTGCAGATTGGTGATCTTAAGCATCGGTGTCACCTCCCTCGGACAAAGCGGCCTCCGGCAACGCTTTCTTCTTATCGAAGTATTCGCCTTTCAGGTACGGAACGGCGAGGAACACCGCCACGATAATGGCCGACAGCATCTTGAGGAAGTCGGTCTTGAGGCCAAGCAGGATGACAAAGTTATAGATCACGTAATAGACGATACCGCCGCCGATTACGCCAATCAGGCTGACAACGAAGTTCGGCTTGATCTTCATGGAGACCGACAGACCGATAAAGATGGCTGCCAGACCGATGACGATTGCACCGCGGCCGTCGTTAATGTTCGCCGAGCCCTTGTATTGCGCCAGCAACGCGCCGGCGAACGCAACGATACCGTTGGAAATCGCCAAACCAAGAACTTTATTGAACTTTACGTTAATGCCCTGTGCGCGGCTCATATCCGGATTATCGCCGGTGGATTTCAGCGTAAGGCCGACTTCGGTGTAGAAGAACAGCCACAGACCGATGATCACCGCCGCAATGAGCAAGCCCGCCACAATGATGGAGCGGATGTTATCCCCCATGTGCAGCAGCAGTTGGTTGGCACGCGGATCGATCGCAATAAGTGATTTGCCGCCAAGGATGGACAGGTTGACCGAATACAGGATCAACTGCGTGAGAATACCGGCCAGAATGGACGGAATCCCCAGCGCCGTATGGAACAGACCGGTCAGCACACCGGTCAGCGCACCGGCGATAAACGCCGCGATCACGCTGAGCCACGGCGGCACACCGGCGGCGATCAATACCGCACAAACGCACCCACCGGTGCAAATAGAGCCGTCGACGGTCAGATCGGCAATATCCAGAATTTTATAGGAAATATACACACCGATCGCCATCAAGCCCCAGATAAGGCCTTGTGCTACCGCACCCGGCAATGCATTCAGAAACGACATCATTCACCTCAAAAAGTCGATTAGTTCTCCGGCACGGTAATGCCAAGCTGATCGCACAGATCCTTGTTGTAAGACACCGACGGCGTCAGCGTTTTCACTTCGTAGTCGGACGGCTGCTTGTTGCCAAGCAGGATCTCCGCGGCCATTTTGCCGGTCTCGCGGCCGAGCTCGTAGTAATCGATGGCCAAGCTGGCATAGCAGATCTTGCCGCCGTAGCTGGTATAAACCGGAACCTTCTTCTCGTTGCAGATCGTGCCGACAATGCTGTCGTTTTCGGCAACGGTGTTATCCGACGGAACGTAGATCGCCTTGCACTCACCGGCGGCGGTGGTGGTCAGCGCCTGCAGCTCGGTGGTCTCGGAGAAGGTGTACGCCTTGACGACGATGTTTTTCTCCTCAAACAGCGCCTTCACGGCGTTATACTGGATGACCGAGTTGGACTCGTTGGTGCAGTACAGCACGCCAACCTGATCGCCGGCAACCAGACCGAGCGACTGGATCATCATGTTCGCCTGCTCGGCAAACGGAACGGCATCGGACGTACCGGTGACGTTGGCCGGGATATTACCAGAGAAGGTATCGTTATAGTCGGTCACAGACGTACCCAGCACCGGAATGGTGGTGCTGGCATTCGCCGCCGCCAGCAGAGCCGGCGTGGCGTTGGCCATGATCAGGTCAACGTTTTTCGCGGTAAACGCATTGACAACGGTGGTGCAAAGCTCTGCTTCACCGGCCACCTGCGTGTCGATCTCGACCGTCTTACCGGCCTTTTCAAGCTCTTCCTTCAGCGCATCCACAAAGCCGTTGGTCGCCTGATCCAGCGAATCGTGCTTCATGAGCTGGCAGATGCCGACGGTGTAATCCGCACCGCTGTTACAGCCGGTGAGCGACAGGCAAGCGCCAACGCACAGCGCCAAAACCAAGATAAGAGATAATACTTTTTTCATATATAGGACCCCTTTGCAAAAAATTATAATATGCACGGCATTGCCGTGTAATTACCAAAAGAAAAGCCCCTGTTTCTTCCCAAGCGGAAAGAAACAGGGACAGCTAACTAGCCGTGATACCACGCCTGCTTCGCCTTTGCCTCGCGACAAAAGCCTCATCCGGTGCCCAACAGCACCGTGCGATATAACGGTCGCACCCGGTCAAGCCTACGCAGCGTATGCCTTCAGCCCACAGCTCGCAGAATGAATTCACCGAAACCGACGTTGCTGTTTTGCACCAACCAACAGCTCTCTGAAACGCGACGTAACGGATACTGGTTTCTGCTCAAACGCTTTCAAATGTATATGCATACATTTTATAGAATAATTTTCGGTTTGTCAAGATATTTTTGTAAAAAGAGAAACCGATCACCAATTTCATAGAAATTGCATATCATCCACTCGGAGAGTGGCATATCATCATTGCGAAAGAAATACAACCTACGGTTGATGAGATGCACCTACGGTGATGATATACGCCTAACGGCGATGATATGCCATTGCTTTCGCAATGGATAAAAAATACTGCAGAAAATGTATCCTTTTCTGCAGTATTTTTTTGCGGAGAAGGAGGGACTTGAAGTGCTACGCACCCCTCTTGCGGTGCCCGAAAAAATCCTCGGGCTTACGCTTTTCCTCAATTTTTTCGACCGCTGCGCCAACCCCTGCTCCCTCTCCCCGACACCGGCGGCGGTCGCAGGCGTTGCCCACGCCAGTTCCCGGCGCTCGGGTTCAAGCTCATATTCTTCAAAACAAACAAGGCACCCAAAAGGGTGCCTTGTTTGTTTGGCGGAGAAGGAGGGACTTGAACCCTCGCGCCGGTTACCCGACCTACGCCCTTAGCAGGGGCGCCTCGTCACCACTTGAGTACTTCTCCGTATATGCCCAAACCGTCGGTAGTGAGGACGGTATCGGCTATTCATTTTTAAGAAAGGTTGGCGGAGAGGGTGGGATTCGAACCCACGGCCCTATTCGGGTCACCGGTTTTCAAGACCGGCTCCTTAAACCGCTCGGACACCTCTCCGTTGCGAGAACGCCACTATCATACCATTTTTTTATGCTAATGTCAAGCAATTTTTATAAAAATATGTTGCTTCACACGTTTGCAATAAACTAACTGCTTAAAGTCTTTTATAAAGGAAAATGCCAAACGAGATTTCGGTGTCCAACGTGGTGAGAGACTCCAGCTTTTGCTGGTCCTTACGGCCGGTTTTATAGTAATACGGCGTCATGAGGAACAGATTGTGAATATCCTCGTTGCTACGAAGTCGGATGGTATCGCGCACGTCAATGCGCTCCGGCGGTGCAAACCCCTCGGGCGCGTATTGCGGCGACGGATTGGGATACGGATAATCGTACACCGCCGCTTTCAGCCCCATCAGGTGATCCTCCAGCGGCACCACGCACAACAGCGTACCACCCGGGCGCAGTACCCGGGCAAATTCAGTGGCATCGTCCGGCGCAAAGATATTCAGCAACAGATTGCAGGAGCTATCCGCCACCGGCAGGTGGTTGATGCTGGCCACCGCCAGCGTCACCTCCGCCTGCCGCTTAGCACAGGCGATGAGCGCTTCCCGGGAAATATCCACGCCGCAGGCACGGCAGGTTTTGCCCGCCGCCTCCAGCGCGCGCTTGACAGCGACCGTATAAAATCCTTCGCCGCAGCCGGCATCCAGCAGCTCCACATTATCGCCGGCGTGACGCACCGCCGCGGCACAAACGGCATCACGCAGAACGTCGTAGTACCCTTGCTCCAAAAACGCGCTGCGGGCGGCAACCATAGCTTTATCGTCCCCGTGGCGTTTGGCGGAGGAATGGTTGGACATAAGCAAATTGACGTAACCCTGCCGGGCAACGTCGTAGCAATGGCCTTTTTGGCAACGCAGCGTGCGTTCTTCACGGTGCAGCGTATTACCGCACACCGGACATTTGAGTTCCGGCACGTCCATTCCTCCTTTCGCGCAGTCCTATTGTAGCACTAAATTAGCAGCAGATGCAAGATATTTCTTGCTATTTCGGAAAAAAGCATGTACAATGACAGTAACTGGAAGGAGGGGCTGCTATGACGCACGAAATGAAACTGCACGCACAGCCGTTTGAAATGATCAAGCGCGGCGAAAAGACCATTGAACTGCGGCTGCTGGACGAAAAGCGTCAGCGCATCCGCGTAGGCGATCTCCTTGTGTTTATCTGCTCCGACGACAAAGCACAAACACTGACAGCCGAGGTGGTGGCGCTACATCCCTTCCCCTCCTTTGAGGCGCTGTATCAGGAATTACCGCTGGACAAATGCGGATATCGGGCAGACGAGCTGGCAACCGCGTCACCGGCGGATATGGACAAGTATTATTCACCCGAGAAACAGCAACGATACGGCGTGGTGGGTATCGAGTTGAAGGTGTTGCCGTTTGAAGCGGCAGAAGTACAGCAAAACACCGTATCTGCGGCCGGTCAGGTGAAGCAGTTTGTGTGGCATTACCCGGCAAAAAATCCGACGCTGCGCATGCTGTTTGTGGGCAATTCCATCACCATGCACGAGCCTAAGCCGGAGATCGGCTGGCCACATCGTTGGGGTATGGCCGCCAGCTGTGCGGAAAACGATTACGTCCATAAAACCGCCTCTATGCTGGGGAACGTATCCGTATGCGTGGGGCAGCTTGCGGATTGGGAAATCCACTACGATACCGGGCTGCCGACGTTGCAGCAACGGTTACAGAGCATTAAGGATTTTGCGGCGGATGTTGTGGTGGTACGCATGGGCGAAAATATGCCGGGCAGTAAGCTGGCGTCCATTGATCCGAAGCCGTACATCAAAGAACTGATCGCCTGGTTAAGTGAGGGTGCGCGGCAAGTGATCGTTACCGATAACTTTTGGCGGCGTGAGCAGCTCGACCGGTTATTGGAAGAGATCTGCGACGAGGAGGGCTATACCTTCTGCCGCATCAGCGATCTATACGATGACAAGCGCACCATGGCGCTGGGATCATTTGAACACGAAGGCGTGGCGCTGCATCCGTCCGATTACGGCATGGAGCGGATCGCGCAGCGCATTGCGGAAAAAGTGAAACAATGAGAAAAGACCGCCGGTTGGCGGTCTTTTCTGCATCTATATCAACCGTACTTGTCCCAGACAAGGGCGGAGTGCAAGGGGCTCTATTCCCTATTATGCCGCCCCAGCGAAAAACGTGAAAAACCCCTTTCCGTTTGGAAAGGGGTTTTGTGTTATTCGGTTTTGGCGAGAAACGCTTTGAGGCGTGCGGACTTTGGATTGCCGAACACCTCTTCGGGTGTGCCGCATTCCTCAATAACGCCGTCTGCCATGAAGATAACCTTATCGGCCACGTCGCGTGCAAAGGCCATTTCGTGCGTTACCACGATCATGGTGGAATCGGAGCTCTTGAGCGAACGGATGACCTTGAGCACCTCGCCGGTCAGCTCCGGGTCCAATGCCGAGGTCGGCTCATCGAAGCACAGAATATCCGGCTCCATAGCCAGCGCACGAGCAATAGCCACACGCTGCTGCTGACCGCCCGACAGCTGACACGGATAAGCATCCGCGCGGTCGGACAGACCGATCTTTTCAAGCAGCGCTTTAGCGGTTTCTAAATGCCGTTCCTTGTCATTCGGCTCGCGCAGATCGGGGGCTAACGTGATGTTTTTCAGCACCGTATATTGCGGAAACAGATTGAACTGCTGGAACACCAACCCGAAATGCAAGCGCTTTTCGCGGATCTCGGCATCGGAGTATTCCTTATCGGCGGCATACAGCTCCTCGCCGTTAAACAGGAACGTACCGCAGTCGGGCGATTCCAGGAAGTTCAAGCAGCGGAGCAGCGTGGTCTTACCGCTACCGGAGGAGCCGATGATGACCAGCACCTCCCCCTTCTCCAGCGTGAAATCCACGCCACGGAGAACGGCGACCTTGCCGAAGGATTTGCGCATATCTTTAATTTCCAATATAGCCATGGCTCGTCCCCCCTGTCATACTCTGAAGTAGCTGAGCTTCTTCTCCAGCCAACCGAAGAACAGCGTTAATATACCGTTAAACAGCAGATAATACACACCGGTGAAAAACAGCGGCCACAGCAGACCGGCATAGCCGTGCGAGCCTTTCAAGAACGAATATCCCGCAAAGATCAGCTCCTCCAGCGCGATGATACGCGCAATGGAGGTATCCTTCACAAGCGTGATGATCTCGTTGGACATCGGCGGGATGATCCGCTTGACCATCTGCAGCAACGTCACCTTAAAAAAGATCTGCGACTTGCTCATGCCGAGCACTTGACCCGCCTCCTGCTGACCGACCGGAACACCTTGAATACCGCCACGGTAGATCTCGGAAAAATAGCAGGCGTAGTTGATGATAAACGCCACCACAGATGCCATAAAGCGTCCGTTTTCGCCCGTCCACGGCGTGCCGCCCGGCAACAGATATCCCGGGACAAAGAAGATGATCAGCAACTGCAACATCAACGGTGTGCCGCGGAATACCCATACCAATGCGCGGCAAAGCCAGCGAAGCGGCGCGAGCTTACTCATAGAGCCGAACGCAATGACAAGACCGAGCGGCAAGGCACCGATCAGCGTAAAGAAAAAGAGTTTCAAAGTCTGCCAGAAGCCTTCGTTCAACGCTCCGACGACCGTTATAAATTGATCCAAAAGAACAACCACCTTGCGTTCATAAAACTTGCAAAAGCAGAGGACGATACCGCCCTCTGCTTTGCTATAAGGGAATGCTATTATTTCTGCTCGATGATGGACTCCTGCACACCGTATTCCTTGGCCAGCTTCATCATGTCGCCGCTGGCGTAATAGCTCTTAAAGAACTCGTTGAGCTCGGCCGCCAGATCAGAGCCCTTGCGGAAACCGACGCCGTATTCCTCGGAATTGAGGCTGACCGTGTAGGTCAGCTCGGCGTAATCCGTGCCCTCGCCGATCATAGCACCTGCCATCAGCAGGTCGATGACCGCTGCTTCGGACGTACCCATTTTGACTTCCGTCAACGCCATGGCCTGATCGTCCACTTCTACGAAGCTCGCGTTCATGGCTTCGACCTGCTCTTTACCGGCCGAACCGCTTTCAACCGCGTACTTCAGCGACTTAACGCTGTCCGCCGTCTGATACTGATCGGCAACATCGCTCTTGACCACGACGACCTGCGCGTTTTTGCAATAGGCGTTACTGGTTTCCATAGCCGCCAGAACTTCGTCCGTCAGCGTCATGCCGTTCCACACGACGTCGATCGTCTTGGTATCCAGCTCGGACACCTTGCTGCCCCAGTCGATCTTCTGGAACTGCACATCAACACCGAGATGTGCGGCGAAAGCCTTGGCCAGGTCGGCATCAAAGCCCTTCCACTCACCGGAGGCATCCTGATAATCCATCGGCTCAAACACGGTCACACCGACGACCAGCGTTCCCTTGTCTTTGACGTACTTCATATCGGACGAGGTGTCCGACGCGCAACCTGCCAGGCAGCCGAGCATCAGCACAGCCGCCAGCATAAAAGCAAATACTTTTTTCATAACAAATCTCTCCTTTGGATTTTATCACTCTAGCATGCTAAAGTGTAACTGACATGAAGATAATACCACCACTCCTCTACTTTGTCAAGGCTTTTTTAGAAAAAAACAGAGAACAGCGTGGCTGCTCTCTGTTTTGGGGAATTACTTAAGGTATTTAGAAGGTAATGCGGAAGAAACGGGCACGGCGTTTTTCCGGCAGGGTGACTTGCAGTGTATCGCCGGTCAGCGTATAATCTACCGGCAGATCGGACGGATACAGCACCTTCACCTGCGGATCGGCATCTGACGGCAGATCCAGTGGAATCTCCTGTGTCGCGTTCTCGCCGTCCTTACGCCATACCGACAGATACAGCGTGCGGCCGTTGACGATACCGGCGGCCGCCCACGGAGAGGTCATGCGGATCAGCCCCAGCGGAAACACCGGCAGACCGGTGCGGATATCCTGCCGGATGGACTTATAGCATGCAATGCCTTCCTTCACACGCTCAAAGTTCGCCTTGGGCAGTTTATTGAGGTGGCCGGCTTGATGGATACGCCCGAGCATCGCGCTGACCATGTTGAAGATCGCTTCCTCTTCATCGGCCCGGAAGTTCGGATAGGACCACACCGCCGCCTGCTCCGGCGTCAGCGCTGTCGGAGCCATGGCCGAGATGGACGGATAGTATTCGTACTGCGTCTGGTCGCTGGTCGATTGGATGCTGAGCCGCGAAAGCATGGCCCAATCCATCCGCTGACCGCCCGACGCGCAGTTTTCGATGACCACGTCCGGGTGACGCTCCAGGAAGGCATCCAGCCATGCCAGATAAGCACGGTTGTGCTCCAGCAGACCGCTGCCAAGGCTTTCGGCGTTGTAGTTAGTGCCCCAGCCGGCGTTGATGTTATAGTCGATCTTCAGATATTTGAGGCCGTATTTCCCCACGACCTCTTCCAGCGTTTCGGTGGCAAAACGGCGAACGTCCGGATGACGGAAATCCAACTGATAGCGGTAATGCTCGATCACGCGTTTACCGTCCACCTGGAAGAACCAATCGTCCGGCAGCGTCTTGGCCAGCTCGCTATCGGGGCCGATGCCCTCGATCTCGATCCAGATACCGGGCTTCATGCCCTTGGCGCGAACGTAGTCGAACACCTCGTTTAAGCCGTTGGGGAAACGCACGGCGGATTCCTTCCATACACCGATGGATGCCCACCATTCGCCCTCATTATCCACCGGCTCGGCAAACCAACCGGCGTCCATGACGAAGTATTCCGCACCGGCCTCGGCGGCGGCATCGATCAGCGGCAGCTCCAGATGCGTATACGGATTGCCGAACAGACAGTTCATGTAATCGTTGAAAATAACCGGCAGCGCTTCGTTATCCGCATTCGGGCGGCGGATCAGTCGGCGGTATTTGGTCAGCTCGCCGATGGCCTCGGTAAAGCCGCCATAGATCGTGCCGCACGCAACCGGAACGGTGGTGAAGCTCTCCCCTTTGTGCAGCGTCTTTTTGAAATGGCCGTATTCACCGTTCGGGCCACCAAGCTGGATATACAATCCTTCGCCGGGCAGCACGTTGCCCATTTCGGTATACCACGAGCCGTTATGCTCGGTCTGCCAATACAGAGCGGTGTTTTCCAGCGGATTTTCGTAAACGCCCATCGGAATAAACTCCGACGACGACCACGTACCGGTCTGATGCCATTGCAGCTTCTTGAGGTTGCCGGTATCTAATTTGCTCAGTCCCAGCTCCCACACACTGCTC
>JAFUPS010000207.1 GCA_017481085.1 Clostridia bacterium
CCGCCTGTCAGCGCGAGCTATTTACCCGCCATACAAAACCGATCGACTGCTTCCATCTACAACAAACCGAAAACGGCTGGGAAGCCTTTGATCGGATGCCATTTTCCGGCCAAACCCCACGTCTGAACAAAGGCGACAGTCTATGTCTGGATTTCGGGACACATTGGGTTGGATACGTATCGTTTTCTGCGCAACCAATAGGCGGTGCGGCGGATGCCCCCGCATATCTGCGCATCCTGGCAGGTGAACGTCTATGTGAGATCGGCGAGGATCCCGACGATTATCATGGCGGCTTGGGCAAGGGCTGGTTACAGGTAGCTCACCTGCACCTTGATGAACTCCCCTGCACGGTAGAGTTGCCTCGCCGATATGCGTTTCGGTATCTGAAAATCGAGGTGCTGGACACCTCCTGCCAGTACGGTATATCGTTGTCAGACATTTGTTGCCAGACAGTATCGGCCGTTCAGGAAGAAGATGCCGCTCCGATTGTCACCGATGATCCTTTTCTGAATAAAATGGACGAGGTTTCGCTTCGCACACTGCGCAACTGCGCGCAGGATGTATTTGAGGACGGTCCCAAACGCGACCGCCGGCTATGGCTCGGAGACCTTCGCTTACAAGCGCTAACCGCCTACCGCACCTATCGCGCCCACGCGCTGGCGCGGCGTTGTCTCTATCTGTTTGCCGGATTGACCGGCGAAGACGGCGGCGTGGCAGCGTGCGTATATACCAGGCCAACCCCACACGCCGATGAATTGCGGCTGTTTGATTACTCGTTATTCTTTGTTTCCTGCTTATCCGATTACTGGGAAGCGACCGGCGATACGGAAACAGTCACAGATCTGTGGCCAACCGCGTGGCGTCAGTTAGAGCTGGCCGCCGCCGAACTGGACGAACACGGCGTAATCCGGGATAAAGACACCTGGTGGTGCTTTCTTGACTGGAACGACGATTTGAATAAACAGGCCGGCGCACAGGGGGTATTTATCATGGCAGTGCGTCAAGGCTTGTCGCTGGCCGCACGCTTCGGCACACAAGAACAACAAGACCTGCTAAATAGCTGGCTGGAAACCGCGCTCAACGGGAGCCGGCACGTACTATGGGACAAACAGCTCAACTTATTTGTCAGCGGACAAAACAGACAAGTCTCATGGGCGTCGCAAGTGTGGCAGGTACTGGCCGAGGTATGGCCGATGGAGAAAAGCCGTGAATTGCTGCTCCATACCGTAGAGCAAGCGCCTTCCGTAGGCATGGTGACACCGTATATGTTCCATCATTGGGTTGAAGCTCTCCTCTCCGTCGGTTTGACAGATCTGGCCAAGCAAGAGCTATGCCGCTACTGGGGCGGTATGCTGAAGGCCGGCGCGGATTGCTTCTGGGAGCTGTACGATCCCGCCGATCCCGACCGCTCTCCGTATGGCACACCGGTAATCAACAGCTGCTGCCATGCATGGAGCTGTACACCTGCCTATTTCTTCCGCCGCTATCCAGAGCTGACAGAAAACAGTTAGTTTCATAGTAATTAAACAGATAACCCCGCCTTTGCGTTTTGCAGAGGCGGGGTTAAAGTCATATAGCCGATCTTTAATTGTTCAAAATGGGCAAATCGTGGGTAAAATGCCTGTATTGACATTTTCAAAACCCCGAAAACCCGCATAAATAAAGGATTTCTTAATCCAACGGTTTCATTGTCGGGAACAGCAGGACGTCGCGAATAGAGGCGGAATCGGTGAGCAGCATCACCAGACGGTCGATGCCAAAGCCCAAACCGCCCGTTGGCGGCATACCGTACTCCAGCGCGGTGATGTAGTCGTAATCGACCTGCGCCTTGGTGTTCGGGTCGATCGCCTTGCGCTCGGCGAGCTGGCGCTCGAAGCGTGCACGCTGGTCGATCGGATCGTTCAGCTCGGAGAACGCGTTGCCAAACTCCGTCGCGTTGATGAAATATTCAAAGCGCTCGGTGAACGCCGGCTCTTCCGGCTTGCGCTTGGCCAGCGGACTGATCTCCACCGGGTAATCGTAAATGAAGGTCGGCTGAATGAGCTTCTCCTCCACGTACTTATCGAAGAACTCTGCCAAAATCGCGCCGCGCGTCGGCACTTCCGGCAGCTCCACGTGATGCTCCTTCGCGCAGGCGACGGCATCCTCATCCGACTGCCAGTCGTAGTAATCCACGCCCGAGTACTTCTTGACCGCCTCGACCATGGTCAGACGCTCCCAGTTGCCCAAGTCGATGGTGTGGCCCTGATAGGGGATCTGCAGCGTGCCGCAGACGTTCTGCGCCACCGTCTTCATCATTTCTTCCACCAGATCCATCATACCGTGATAATCGGTGTACGCCTGGTACAGCTCGATGGTGGTGAATTCCGGATTGTGCTTGGTGTCCATACCCTCGTTACGGAAGATGCGGCCCACCTCGTACACACGGTCCATGCCGCCCACGATGAGGCGCTTGAGGTACAGCTCGGTCTCGATGCGCAGTACCATATCCATATCCAGCGTATTGTGGTGCGTGGTAAACGGACGTGCGGACGCGCCGATCTCAAACGGCGTCAAAATGGGGGTATCGACCTCCAGGAAGCCCTTGGAATCGAGGAACGCACGCAGCTCGCGCAGCGTCAGACTGCGCTTGACAAACGTCTCTTTCACGTCCGGATTCATAATAAGGTCAACGTACCGCTGGCGATAACGCGCATCGGTATCGGTCAGACCGTGGAACTTCTCCGGCAGCGGCAGCAGCGATTTCGCCAACAGCGTCACACCCGTCACGTGGATGGAGATCTCGCCGGTGCGAGTAGTGAATACGTAACCGGTCACACCCAGAATATCGCCGATATCCCACTTCTTAAAGCCGGTGTTATACAGCTCGTCGCCCAGATCGTCACGGCTCACGAACAGCTGAATGCGATCGCTGCCGTCGCGCAGATCGGCAAAGCTCGCCTTGCCCATAATACGGCGGCTCATCATACGGCCGGCCACCGTCACGGTCTGGTTTTCAAAATTCTCGTAATTCGCCTTGATCTCCGCAGCCGTGGTGCTCACATCGAACTTGGTGATGGTAAACGGATCGCAACCGGCAGCCTGCAGGCCGGCGAGCTTATCCATACGGATCTGCTTTTGCTCGCTGATCTTTTCCACCGCTTCGGCTTCGGTCAGCACAACGTCCTTGATTTCTTCGCTCATGGTATTTCCTCACTTTATACAGATGTATAGGGGCACGGCACCTTGCCGCCACGCAAGCGGTAAGGCATCGGCCCCTATTGTGGTTGAATGGTTAGCGGGACACTTCCACCACGGTGTACATACGCACGCCGTTGGGGGTGTTGACCTCGACCTCGTCGCCGGCGACGTGATTCATCAGCGCGCTGCCGACCGGGCTGGCATCCGAAATGATACCGTTCATCGGATCGGCTTCCGCCGGGCTGACGATCTTGTAGACCTTAGTGCCCTTCTGACCGGAAACCTTCACCGTCACAATAGAACCGAAGGTGATGACCGCCGCGTTGACCTCGGACTCATCCAACACGCGCGCATGCTTGATCTGCTCTTCCAGCTCGGCAATGCGGGTCTCGATCTTGCCCTGCTCTTCCTTGGCGGCATCGTATTCGCTGTTTTCCGAAAGGTCGCCAAAGCCACGGGCAATGTCGATCTTTTCGGCAATTTCTTTACGTTTAACGGTTTTGAGTTCTTCGAGCTCGCGTTTCAGTTTTTCCAAACCCTCTGCGCTGAGAACCAATTCTTTAATAGCCATATCACATATCTCCTTTACCTGTTTTGGTAACAGACGGCACTGCGCCTTTATACTTTATATACACTAGAATATTATACCTATCCCCCTGCCGTATGTCAAGCACGAATTTAAAAGAATCCTGTCCGCCGGAAAAGTCCGATTGTGCGGCAGCTTGCCTCTGTGCCCTCCCTGTGCAAGGGAGGGTTGTGAACGGTCAACCCCTCAGTCTCGCTGACGCTCGCCAGCTCCCCTATACACCGTCGAAAAATGCACAAAGCCCTGTAGGGAGCGACGCCCTCGTCGCTCCGTCCGCGAAGAATCCGTATTTTCATCAAACGGCACGAAAGGATATGACTTTTGCAAAAATCTTTACTTTCGTAAAGTTTTTATTGCTTTTATGAAGTTTTTGGTTTATAATGGATAAAAACGCAACGGGAGAAATAGGCATGGAATTGTTTGAGATCTCCTGGAAAATATTAACGGAGGAAATATGGCAAAGTCAAAAATAATAGGCTTTACGCTTCTTGGCCTTATTGCTATTATCGTTGTTCTGGCTCTATGCGGAAGAACACTTTTTGCATTCTTCTTTTTACCGCTTTATTCAGACGTATGGATCACCATTCCGGAAGGCAAGTATGTTCATTGGGACGAATTGCGCGAATCTCCTGCATATATCGAAGAAAACGCATATTGGTTTTCAAACTGTTTCGTAGGATGGCAAATTCGGCAATTAGAACGCTATATGGAGAAAAACGATGTATGCATTGCACCCGGGATGTATTTTTTCGATACATGTCGCTATGGAGATGCATTGATCAACAGTTTTGATTACGTTGATGCGGACAGTATATCGAATGAGCAGTAATCAACGCCGCTTTTGGTTCTAAAAAATTCAGTTTCAGCCGCCTCGGAAACGGGGCGGCTGTTTTCGTTAGGGCACTCAACCGGTCACCTCATCCGTCACCTGCGGTGACACCTTCTCCTCAAGGAGAAGGCTTGTGGGAGGGCACAGATGTGCGAGATTCGAAATCTTTGATTTCGTTAATCGAGCCATGCGACAGCTGGCCCTCCCCTACACACCGCCGAAAAATACACAAAGCCCTGTAGGGAGCGACGCCCTCGTCGCTCCGTCCGCGAAGAATCCGTATTTTCATCAAACTACACGAAATGATATGCCTTTTGCAAAAATCTTTACTTTCGTAAAGTTTTTATTGCTTTTATGAAGTTTTTGGTTTATAATGGATAAAAACGCTATGGGAGGAATAGGCATGGAATTGTTCGAGATCTCCTACAATCGGTTATGGAAGCTGCTCATCGACCGCCGCATGAAGAAAAAAGATCTGCAAAAGCACACCGGATTAAGCTCCGCCGTCATCGCCAAAATGGGACGCAACGAAACGGTGCATCTGGAAACGCTGGCCAAGATCTGCTGTGCGCTGGAGTGCACGTTGGCGGAGATCGTGGATATCCGCATTTGTCAACCGGAGTAAAACGCCCCGACACGGGCACACTCAATATAGGAGGAAACCGTTATGAAAGTGCTGATTTTAAGCTGCAATACCGGCGAAGGGCACAACAGCGCCGCCAGAGCGCTGATGGATGAGCTGGATCGCCGCGATATCAAGAGCGAAATGGTGGATCCGCTGTCGTTTATCAGCGAAAGCACCAGTAAATTTATCTCGGCGTGCTACAACAACATGATCAAAAAGACGCCGCTTGCATTCGGCGTGATGTACAAGGGCGCGGAAAAATTCAGCGATACCGAGCTGACCAGTCCGGTCTACTGGGTAACCATCGGTTGCGCCGGCAAGCTGCTGAACTATATCCGTGACAATCATTTTGATGCCGTTATTTCCACGCATCTGTTCGGCATGACCGCGCTGACCGCCATCCGCAAACGGCTGGACGACAGCATTCCGTCCTACGGCGTGTTCACCGATTACACCGTGTATCCGTTTATCGGCGAGACATCCATCGACGCCTACTTCTACCCGCAGGTGGCGCTGGAGGCCGACATGCTCGCCCACGGACTCAGCCGCGAGACCATCGTGCCGACCGGCATCCCGGTACGTGCGGCGTTCAACCATCGCATCGACAAAGCCGCCGCACGGGAGCAGCTCGGCTTACCGCAGGATAAAAAGGTCCTGCTGGTCATGACCGGCGGTGTCGGGTGCGAGAACATGATCGCGCTGTGTGACGAAGTCGTAGCCGCCACCGACGACCGCGTGGTCGCTGCCGTCATGGTGGGGCGTAACGAGGAAATGAAGACCAAACTGACAGAGCGCTACGGCGAAGACGGGCGCATCCGTCCGGTGCCGTTCACCACGCTGGTCAACGTGTATATGAACGCCGCCGACGTGCTCATCACCAAAGCCGGTGGACTGTCCACCACCGAAGCAGCGGTAGCCAACGTGCCGATCGTGCACGTCAAGTCCATCCCCGGCTGTGAGACCTACAACGTGCAGTTCTTCTCGGAGCACGGGCTGTCACTTTCGGCCAAGACAGACGGTGAAGCCGCCGCGATGGCCATGCGTCTGGCGTTCGACGAGGAGGGTGCCGCCCGCATGTGCGAAGCACAGCGCGCCCTCATCAATCCGCACGCCGCACGGGATATCATCAACGTCGTAGAAAGCGGAGCGGTGGCGCACGGCGAATGAGCCTGTGAAAAGCGATAAACACAAAATTCCCGATGCCGTTTGGCACCGGGAATTTGTTTTACAGAAACCGGCGGATATCAATAGCCAGTTTTTCTTCCAGGTCAATGACCTTTTTGGTGAGCTCCTTGGCATTCTCGCCCGCGTTTTCATACTGATTGAGATAGCGGTTCAAGGATTTTACGCCCATGTTGCAACCGTCGGTGATAAGATCGGCGATCACCGCGTCCGACTCGTTCATCACCAGCTTGACGTTGGTCTTCATCCACGACATGCCCTGCACGATGGGATTCGGATCCTTGCCGTCGTCGCCCAACGCGTCCAGCTCTCGGTTCATGTCGGCCTGCAGTGCTTCGTGCTTGGCCTTGTTATCGGTCAAAAACCCACGCAGTGCCTCCGAATGTGCATAATCCAGCACGTCGTTGATAGCCGACAATCCCATTTTGATGCCGGCATCGCACTCCCGCAACAGCCGAACGGTATCCTGATTTTCCATAATATCCCCCCCTTGTGATAACAGTATACCCCAATCTACCGACCACATACCTGCCAAATCCGACCGAATGCCGCCAGACGCTTGCAACCGGCCGGCGGCAGTGATAGGATAAATGTGAAAGGAGGCGACACGCGCCCGCAGCCGGAGGAGGTCATCTACTTCGTGGCGGCGTATCCGGTGATCTGGCTGACCGTGTTTATCACGGTCAAGACTGTCAGCAAGCGATTAAACGCCAATTTGACCTGATCCCCCAAAAGCGGCAGAGCTTCTGCCGCTTTTTTTTCGTGACTTTTTCAAAGCGATGTGGTATACTGAAAGACACCAAATCAAAGTGAGGAAACCGATCATGCCAACCAAACTTCTGCCTTTTTTCAAAAGCATCATCGATCAGGATACCGCACCCATCGTTATCTGCGACTTAGCGCATACGGTGGTGTATATGAATCCGGCCTCGGTGACGCGCTATCACACCGACCTGACCGGCAAAAGCATCAAATCGTGCCATAACGCCGACTCCAACGGCAAGATCGACGCGGTAGTCGGCTGGTTTGCGGAAAGCAGCAAGCACAACGTTGTCTATACGTCACGCAACGATAAGGAAAACAAAGACGTCTACATGGTCGCGCTCCGTGACGGAGACGGCACTCTCATCGGGTATTACGAAAAGCACGAGTACCGTCAACCCGAAACCGCCGCGCTGTACGATATGCCTACCGCTCGCTGACCCGGACGTGACGCTCATTCCGGCTTCTTCCCTTCCGCATGGCCGTCGCACCGGACGGCTGAGAATATGGTGAATACCATAAGGCAACGCTTGAATTTATAAAAGGGGTATGATAAAATACAGGTAACAATATATCATCCCACACGGAGGCGTATATGAAACACCAAACGTCTATTGCGTTCACAGGCGACATCGGTTTCGATAAGTATATGAACGGTCAATGGAACGACCCGGAATTGCTGTCCGGCGATATCATCCGCTTTTTCCACGAATCCGACCACGTCGTGGTAAATATCGAAGGACCTGTTTCTCAGGTATCGACCGACTCTGCCGCCGGCGGCACCAAGCAACTGTTGCATGCCATGGACCCGGGCGCTCTTAAGGTGCTCGATGCTATCCACGCCGATATTTGGAACATTTGCAATAACCATATCATGGATGCCGGCGAGGGCGGTTTGCTCGATACACTTCGGCACGCCCGGGAGCATAACGCCCAAACCATTGGTGCCGGTCGAAACCTTGCCGAAGCACAAGCCCCGGTGATCATCCACGAAGCCGGCGGCGTCGGGATGTTTGGTGTCGGGTATCAGCGCGCATGCCGGGCGGCCGACCGGCAAAAAGCCGGTTGCTATAGCTGGAGCGACTTGGATGCTATTCAAAATACCATCACCCAAATTAAAAAAACATGCCGCTGGTGCGTCGTTGTGGCGCACGCCGGTGAAGAATTCACGCCGTTGCCGTCGCCCTATACGCGGAAACGGTATCACGATTATCTGGAAATGGGCGCCGACGTTGTCGTTGCTCACCATCCGCACGTGCCGATGAATTATGAGACCGTGGGCGATAAAGCGATCTTCTATTCGCTGGGCAACTTTATCTTTGATACAGATTATCAACGGGCGCAGTTTAACACGGAATTCGGCATATTGCTAAAGCTCAATTTCACCGAAACGGCGTTTTCGTTTGAGCCGATGGGTATTAAGGTGGTGCGCGGTCCCGAGCATATCGTGGCAGACGAGCTTCCCCGGATATTCCAAGACGTTCAGGAGGCGGATTACCGCTTACTGGCACCGCTTTCCGCTAAGGTGCTGGTCGAAGCGACCAAGCGCCAGCAAGCATTTTTACATCCCGGCGAATTTGCCAACGCTACCGAGGAACAATGGGCAGAGCATTTTGCCGATCCTTTACGGACAGGGCGCGTGCCGGGAGAGACGCTGGACTTCTTCATTATTTGTCCGCTGGCCGAACAAGCCAAGGAAAAGGCCTGGATGAACAGCACACTGGAAGACGTGAAAGCGTTTATGCTGGAACAATTATAAAAACCAACCCCCACCGTTGGGCGCATCGCCCCTTTCGGTGGGGGTTGGTTTTTTACATTCGATCAAGTTGTCATCATTCGGCATACACCAGGCGCCGGAACTCGTTGCCGCGTTCTTCAAAATTCTTGAACACGCCATAGCTGGCCGCCGCCGGCGAAAGCACACACGCCTGGCCCGGCTTGGAAACCTTCCGCGCATAGCGGACTGCCTCCTCCAGCGTTTGCCGATACACAAAGCCGCTGGTCGCGCGGTGCTCAGGGTCTGCCTGCCGGATCGTCTCATAAATGCGCTTGCCGGAATCGTACATAAAAATGACGTTATCCACGTGATGCGTCAACAAAAAGTCGATCAACCGGGAATAATCGATCCCTCGCTCCATGCCGCCGATCAACACCGTACCGATGTTGCGGATGCTCGTGATGGCACCGATGGTCGACTCAACCGTAGTCGAGATCGAATCGTCATAGTAATCCACACCGGCGACAGTGCCGATGGGCTCCAGCCGGTGCTTTAACGGCTCAAACGTAGCAATGCCGGAGAGAATAGCCTCCTCATCCACGTTCAGGTGCTTACAGATCTCATAAACAACGGTAATATCAAAGCGATTGTGCGCCCCCTGCAGACGCGTTTTGATCTGCTCAAGGCCGGGCACGCGCTCCGGATATATGCCGCGGATCTGTGCTGCGCAATCGCCGCTTGCCGGGAAATGCTCCGGGTTACAAAACAGCACGTCGTCGGCCGTTTGATACCGATAGATGTTCTTCTTGGCATCCGCATATACTTCAAATGTGCCGTAGCGATCCAAATGATCCTCAAACAAATTCAATAAAACGGCGATGGCAGGCGAGACCGTGATATATTCCAGCTGATGGCACGACATTTCCAGCACAATCGTAGTGGACGCAGTCACACTGTCGATCACGTCGAAAACCGGCACACCGATGTTGCCGGCCAGTATACAATCCGCACCGGCAACCGTCAAAATATGATACAGCAACGACGACGTGGTGCTTTTCCCCTTCGTGCCGGTGATGCCGATCGTTTGCCGTGCGTAGCAGCGGAGAAACAGCTCGATCTGCGAAGTCACACAACAGGTGTACTCGGCCGGCTTTTTGGGCAACGCCACACCCGGGCTTTTGATCACAACGTCATAGTCGTTCAGTATGTCCAGATAGGACTCACCGGTGATGACGGCGACCGCATCATCCGGCAGGGCGTTGATGGGGTTGCGGTCGGAGATCGCCAACGCCTGCAACGATTTGATATCTTTTAAAACGTGATAGGTCGAGCGACCCTCACGCCCAAACCCAACGATCAGAACCTTTTTGTCGCGCAGGTACTGCTCCAGAAAAGCCCTCATCCAAACACCCCTTTTCGTTTTCCGATTTACCGATTCAGCAACTGATAATACAAATTTCTGCTAAACCCATATTTCTCCAGGCTTTTATTAAGCACAAAGCCCAGCCTTTCAATATTGGCAATGCTGTAAGCGTTATCCGGCGAAGCGGTAGCGCATATAATATCGGCGTCAGCTTCCCGTGCGTACTGCAACAGCCGCTTGCCCAGCTCATATTGCAACGAATGCCCACGAAATGCCCGGTCGACAATGCACAGCTTATAGTTGACAGACCGCAACCCGGCAACATCCACTCCGTCCAGAGCGCTAGCCAGACACTCGGCTTCTTCCTGCGGGAAATACAATATCGAAAAAGCCACCAGCCTGCCTTGATACCATGCTCCCACCGTAACGTTGGGTGCCTGCAAGCACTCCAGTAACATCTCGGGGGTATTTTTTCGCAAAAGCTCCGGTGCTTCCAGATGCTTCAACGTATCCTCTTGAATTTCCAATATCCGGTCTAAGTCCTTGGGGGTGCATAACTTAAACTCGAAATCACGAATATCCATAGCTCTTCCCTTTTAGGGGTTACGCCTCCTTGATCCACTGCTCGTATAATTTGATTTGTTCGTCGGTTTTCATAAGATCTTTTAACGGCAGCTTGCGGTAGACGCTGGTTTCCGTGTCTACCTTGTGTGCAACCTTTTCGCGATATTGCAGCCATTTGTGCTCCAGGCAGAAAATGTTTTTAAAATTCTCCGGCTGCGGTGCCAGCTTTTCCTGCTGTACCAGTTTGCTGTGAACGGCAAGGAAAAAGCGATAAGCAAACAGATCGTCGATCATCTCAAACGTGATAACGCCGTTGCAAAGCAGCAAATACATCGTTTCAAAAAACGTTAAGTAGTTGGAAACGGTTACTTTATCCACCGCAATGGCACACGGCGAATCCGGCGGGCACGAGTCCCCAAACGCACACCGCTCATCGCGGCAGTTTTGAAGGGCGGTATATAACTCCAGATTGCCCGGCGTGTTGATAAATGCGCTGTTGAGCTCGACCAAAAAATCCGCACGGGCAATTTCTTTGGAATCGTCCAACTGCTGAATGGCAATGAACAGGGAAACGATCAGACCCATCGATTCCAGCGCCGAAACGATCACAGCCAGCGTGTCGGACGAAAGATCAAACAGCGCTTGGACCAACGAAATGACAGTAATGACCAGCGCAATGGCAATAACGATGATCAACGCCAGCACGGCGCGGTGCTTGAAATGCTGTTTTTTCATTGGCTTCATCCTTTCAAAACCGTGATTTTTAACATTCCGTTTTGTTGTGGTTTTCCGGTTTCAATATTATATTATATATTAAATCCACTTAAGTAGTATACATCAAGGGCCGTCTTTTGTCAATCGCCGCACCGCCTAAAACAATCGCCGCGAAGCAATATTTCACCCACCCGTAAGGGTGGATTTAGTTGAAAAAAACCTTGTCTTTCGACAAGGTCTTTTTTCTGGCTGTTCCGAACCATTTAGATGCCATTTTTTTATTCGTATAAATTGGAATCAGGTTTAAATGTCTAATTCAATATAGAGTCCAAAATGGTCAGAGGGATACTTCCCTTCTACAGTGTCGGTAATAATTGTTTGATTGAGAGGAATTATGCTGTTATCAATAAAGCAATAATC
>JAFUPS010000208.1 GCA_017481085.1 Clostridia bacterium
AACCGAGGCACCGGCCTCGTTGACGATGACGTACGCCACCTGACACTCCGGAATCTCCCGCAAAACGGCGGCAGTAAACTGCTCGGTCTCGCGAGAGGCAGTGCCGTTACCGATGGCAATGACCGTAGCCTTATGGCGGATGATCTTATCCTTTAATACCTGCTTGGATTTTTCAATTTGGGTTGCCGAATGCGTCGGATAGATGACCGCCGTATCCAGCACACGGCCGGTCGCATCGACCACCGCCAGCTTACAACCGGAGCGGAAACCCGGGTCAAGACCGATGGTGACCTGACCCTTGACCGGCGGTTGCATAAGCAGCTGGTGCAGGTTATCACCAAACACGCGAATGGCGGCCTCGGCAGCGGCTTCGGTCAGCTCACTGCGGATCTCACGCTCGACCGACGGATAGATAAGACGCGTATAGGCATCCTCTCCGGCCACCTTGACCAGCATGGCGCAGGCGTTATTGCCCACCACCGACTGACTGTAGATGACACGCAACGGACGCTCCGGATCGGTCTCGATAGACACGCGCAGGTATTCTTCCTTTTCTGCACGGTCAATGGCCAGCACGCGGTGACCGGCAATGCGGCTCACAGCCTCGCTGTAATCGTCAAACCGCGCGTAAACCGAGTTTTCATCCGGCTGCTTGGCAACCGTATGCAGAATGCCGTGGATGCGCACCAGATTGCGGATGCGTTTACGGATCTCAGCGTCATCCGAGATCTGCTCGGCGATAATATCGCTCGCACCGGCCAGCGCCGCCTGCACGTCCGGCACGTCCTTTTCCGGATCGACAAAGGCTTCGGCCATGCTCAACGGATCGCCGCCGGTCGTCTGTCCCTCGCGGATGGCATCGGCCAACGGCTCCAAGCCGCGCTCCTTTGCCACCGACGCACGAGTGCGGCGCTTCTGCTTAAACGGACGGTAGATGTCCTCGATCTCGGCCAGCGTTGCCGCTTTATCCAGCGCCGCAGCAATCTCGTCGGTCATCTTTTCCTGATTGATGATAGCATTACGCACCTCTTCGCGGCGCGCATCCAGCCCACGCAGATATTCCAGGCGCTCGGCAATGCGGCGAATGGTCTGATCGTCCATCGTGCCGTGCTGTTCTTTGCGGTAACGGGCGATAAACGGAATGGTGTTGCCCTCATCCAGCAGCGCAATGATGTTCTCTACGTAATCCTGCCGGACGTCAAACTGTTCGGCCAATACCTTTGCATATTCGATCATGGGGTTAGTCCTTTCTGTTGTGGATCAATTTCAATAACGCGGCTTCAAACGCCGCATCTTGTTCGGAAATTCGTTTGGAGGGGCCTTTCAACCGGCCGCCGGCACGGCGCACCTTTTTGCTCACGTACCGCGAAAACAACAGCTGATCGATGTTGCGGTCGCTATAGATCAGCCCGTTTTGGCTGATGGGATACGCACCGCGTGCCAGGCACATAGCGGCCAAGCCGTAGTCCTGCGTAACAGCAATATCGCCGCTGTGCAGCAGGTTGACTAGCTTAAAATCCACGCTGTCTGCCCCTTTTTCCACCGTGACGGTGGTGACACCCTCGCGCTCAAATACGTGTGCGGTATCACACAGAATGGTGCAGGGTATGCTATGTTCAACCGCAATGCGGATGGTGATATCCACGACCGGACAACCGTCCGCATCAATAAAGATCTGCAAGCTTATCCCTCGTTTCAAAGGAGGTGTGTTTATGTTGACTATCGTGTTACCCGATTGGCAAACCATCACAAACGGCGATATCTCCGCCTCGATCTTCGAAAAATTCGGGCGAGTGGTGCCATATACGCTGTCGTCGCCGGAAGAATTTGTTGATCGCGTAGCGGAGGCAGACGTGATCTTGTGCAACAAGACCGTGCTGAATGCACAGTCACTGCGCAAAGCACACGACCTCAAGTATGTAGGCCTGTTCGCCACCGGCTACAACAACGTCGATCTCGATTACGCCGACAGCCACGGCATCACCGTGTGCAACGCCGGCTCATATTCCACCGACGCGGTGGCACAGCACACCTTTGCGCTGATTTTGGAGCACGCCAGTCGCGTGGGTGAATACAACGCCTTTGTGCAAGACGGCGGTTGGTTGCGCTCCCCCACCTTCTCGCCGTTTGTGTGCCCCACGCTGGAGCTGGCCGGTAAAACGCTGGGGTTATACGGCTACGGTCACATCGGCAAAGCGGTGGCCAACATCGCCAAGGCCTTTGGTATGCAGGTTATTGTGCATACGCGCACCGCACCCACCGACGGCACCGAAGCGGTATCGTTTGAAGAGCTTTTGGCACGTTCGGATTTCATCAGCGTTCACGCGCCACTCAACGCCGGTAGCCAAAACAAATTCGATGCCGCGGCGTTTGCTGCCTGCAAACCGGGAGCGTATTTCGTCAACACCGCCCGCGGCCCGATCGTCGACGAGCAGGCGCTGGCTGATGCCGTGAGAAGCGGTCGCCTTTCCGGTGCCGGTGTGGACGTGCTGCACACCGAGCCGATGGCCGAGGACTGTCCGCTGCTGGGCGTGCCGGGGATCACGCTGACGCCGCACGTCGCCTGGGCACCGTTTGAAACGCGCTCGCGGTTGATGGACATCGTATGCGATAATTTGCAAAATTGGCTGGACGGACATCCGACCAACGTCGTCAATCATCCGCAATAACCACCGGGAGCGGTTGCCGCAGCAGCCGCTCTCTTTTTTCATAATCGGGGAACACCGATGCCACCACCTCGTAAAACGCCCGACTGTGATTGTGCTGCTTGATGTGCGCCAGCTCGTGCACCACCACGTAATCGATCGCCTCTTCCGGGTAGGCCATCAGCCGGTAGGAAAAGCTGAGGCTGTTTTTCCCCGAGCAACTACCGAAGCGTTTCTTCGCCGAGGTCACGCGGAAACCGGTGGGCTTCACGCCCATAATGGCGGCGTAATGCGCGATCTTAGGCGGCAACTCCGCCTTGGCTCGCGCCTTCCACCGGGCGATATCCTCCGGCGTGACGGCCTCCTCTGCCCGGCGGCGTGCCTGCACGATAGCGGTCTGTCGCTCGATCCAGCGAGCATGGTTGCGCACAATGGCGTCGATCTCCCGTTTAGACAACCACAACGGCGCCGACACCACCACCGACAGATCGGCGGGATCGATCTTTATCGACACCGATTTGCGGTTTTTGCGAATCAGCCGATATTCCATGCGCACACCTCATTTCCGCCATTTATTATATCACAAAAGGTGGGCTGTTGCAAGCAAAAGAGGGTTGACAAAATTCGATTTCGCGGTTATACTAATCTATGGTATAAAAAGATACGACGTTGACGGAGCCCATTTGCCCGTCTGCACTCCAGAGAGAACGGCCCGAGGCTGCAAGGCTGTTTGTGCAAAAGGCAAAGCGCCACTCCCGAGTCCTGCCGTAATTGGCAGCGCCTGCTCCCCGTTATCGGAGCATCAAGTGGCGGCTACGGCCGCAATTTGGGTGGTACCACGGATTTGCTTTCGTCCCAACTATGAGGGGCGGAGGCTATTTTTTTTGAAAGGAATGTTGTTGTTATGAAATGGATGGGCTTAAACGATCTCCGCGAAAAGTACCTCTCGTTTTTTGAGAGCAAGGAGCATTTGCGCCTCCCCTCGTTCTCGCTGGTGCCGAAGAACGACAAAAGCTTACTGCTGATCAACTCCGGCATGGCACCAATGAAAAAGTATTTCACCGGCGAGATCACGCCGCCGCGAGGCCGTGTGACGACCTGCCAGAAGTGCATCCGCACCGGCGATATCGACAACGTCGGTATCACCGACCGCCACGGCACCTTCTTTGAGATGCTTGGCAACTTCTCGTTTGGCGATTACTTCAAGGAGGAGGCTATCCCGTGGGCGTGGGAGTTCTCCACCGAGGTGCTCGGCATGCCGAAGGATAAGCTGTGGGCGACCATTTACCTCGACGATAAAGAGACCTACGATATCTGGACGCAGAAGATCGGCATGGATCCGTCGCACATCGTGCGGCTGGGCAAGGCCGACAACTTCTGGGAGCATGGCGAAGGCCCGTGCGGTCCGTGCTCGGAAATCTATTTCGACCGCGGTCCGGAACACGGTTGTGGCTCGCCGGATTGCAAACCCGGCTGTGAGTGCGACCGCTATATCGAGTTCTGGAACATCGTGTTCTCGCAGTTCGATTCGGACGGCAAAGGAAACTACGCACCGCTGGAGCATCCGAATATCGACACCGGCATGGGCCTGGAGCGTCTGGCCTGCGTCATGCAGGGGGTGGACAACCTGTTCCTGGTGGATACCGTGCAGACCATTATGCAGAAGATCTGCCAGATCGCCGGTATCAAGTACGGTGACGATAAAAAGCAGGACATTTCGCTGCGTGTCATCACCGACCACATGCGTTCCTGCGCGTTTATGATCGGTGACGGCGTGATGCCCTCCAACGAGGGCCGCGGCTACGTGCTGCGCC
>JAFUPS010000209.1 GCA_017481085.1 Clostridia bacterium
AGCAAGGCATTGCCTTGCTTTTTGCTTTTTAAAACGAGTGGAAAAGGGCGAATTCAAAAATATTTCAAACTTTTTTCAAAAAACCTCTTTACAAATCCGTTTGAACGTGATAAACTAGATGTACAACAACAGAGAGGTGGTTTGCGATATGTCGTTTTCTCATGATTATACACCGATGCCCAGCCAGCCGAAGCCAAGCGTGATCTCGCCCGCGGCCAACGTCCGCGCGATGGTGGAGCGGTTGCAGGCGGCGGTGGCGAAATACGCGCCGGACCTGATGCCGGCCGTCAACGAGCTGTTCGGTATGGTAAAAACGTATGAACGGGTGGGAGAGCCGGAAATTCTGGAAGTCATTGCGATCGAGCTGGGCGCGCTGACGCAACGCGTGCTGGAGCGCCAAGCGAGCAATTTACCAAAAACTCCCCCTCACAACTGGAAAGGGCTGGTCGACAACTTCGTTGGGTACATGACTACCGAAAAGGGCTTGTCGGAATCCAGCGTTCGCATCTACCGCGCGGCCGTCAAAAAGCAGCTTGGCTACCAGAGCACGGACACAGTGGACGTGGCCGAGCTGCTGGGCCGGACGAATACGTTGCTCAGTGGGTATGAACGCTGCGGCGACCGCGATTTCCGTTGGCAAAATCGCAACAATATCTCGGCGCTGAAGCTTTTCTACGAGTTTTTATCTGTCGTTTCGGCACACTAACAGGCACACGGGAGAGGAAGGATTTGTATGTTGATTGAAAAAGGGTTTTATGATTGGATGCTCCGCAAGCGCAAGCTGAATGCAGCGGTTGCTAAAACCAACCTGGCCAGAGCGCTCCGCGTGGATGCGCTTTACGACCTGACCGCCGCATACGTTGATGACGGCGGCGCATACGTGCGGTCGCTGTTTGACTATCCCAAGCGCAGCGTGGCGGAGGGATTGGTGCCGGCACACGACATTGAGATCGCCGGCGATTACTACACCGGTACGCAATCGCTGAGATACGCGATAAACCTGTATTTCCGCTTTTTGGACGATGAGGGCGTTGTGGCCGCGCCGCCGGTAAGCGAGGCGGAGGATGAGGACGAAGAGAACGTCACCGCCACGCCGACACAAAGCACACAGACGGCCACGTTTACCGGCGATTTTAAAACGTTCCGTCGTTACGTGGGCCCCTTCTGCCGCAATCTGGTCAACTCTCTGGCCAAAACCGAGCGCAGCCGTCACAAGGGCATTTGCGAATATTGCGGACAGAAGGCAGAGCTGCAGTCGGCGCACCTCGACGGCGAGGAGCGCCCGGTGATCATCAAGAAAATTCTGGAAGCACATTACAAGGTGCGCGAGGATTTCTATTGCGTCGATCTCGTGGAGTTCGAAAAGCTGTTCAAGCAGGCACACTTGCCGGTGCATGAGCACATCTTCTTCCTCTGCGAGAAATGCCACACGCAGTACGACAAGGCCAAGCTCATCACCACCGCCGACATTTTGGCGAAGCGGCAAGCGAATGGAGTGCCGGGCAATGACTGAGCAAACGGCGCTGTTGCGATACGTGGAGGCGCAGGCGAAAACGTATGCGGTCGCTTTGCAGGAGCTGCAAGCCGGCCGCAAGCGTTCGCATTGGATGTGGTTTATCTTTCCGCAGCTGCGCGGATTGGGGAAAAGCGACATGGCGTACCGATACGGCGTGGCCGGGCTGGAGGAGGCGAAAGCCTATCTCCGCCACCCTGTTCTGGGTGCGCGGCTGCGGGAATGCTGTGCGGCGTTGCTGGCGCACAAGGATAGGCGCATCGAGGATATTCTGGGTGAGCTGGATGCGATGAAGCTGCGTTCCTCGATGACGTTGTTTGCGCTGGCAAGCGATGACGGCGCGCTCTTTCGCGCGGTTTTGGAAGCGTTTTTCGACGGTCGGGCAGACCGACGGACGATAGACATGATAGAAAACAACAAAGGAGGAAAACAATAATGGCGTTTTATGGTGTTCACGAAACCTGGAAGATCGTGTACGTGCCGAAGGTGATGAACGGCGGTGTTCGCGGCGTTGCGTTTGTAGAGGCCGGGGACCGTCAGCACGCTATGTACACGTTTGCGCAGCAATATGCCGGTGAGTATACCACGGTGGAAAGCTGCGAAAAACTGATGGGAAATTAAAGGGGGATACGCACATGCAGCATGGCGCGTTGGTACAGCTTGCCGAGCAATGGGACGACGCGGCGTCGTCGGTGTTGGCGTTAGAGCCGTTGCCGTCGGATGAGCTTTGGCAGCTTCTGGGGGATACCTATCGGGAACTGACCGCCGTCCACAAGGATGTGAAGATCCCGAAGGAAATTGCCAAAATCCTGCTGAACGTGGAGGAGTTTCTGTACTTCGCTTCGGTCATGGAAGACAACGAAATGGGGCCAGATTTTTATCATTGGCAGGCGATCCGGATACTGGTGGATGCGCTGAAGGCCGGATTTTTCAAGGGTTGCTACGACTATGCGTACCCGAAGCTCAAGGTCACCGACCCGGTGGATAACGATTTTCTCGTAGATTTCGAAAGCGATTGCTTGGAAGCCTACGCCGCCGCCATTCAATCGGCCAAAGCAGAGGAGCTCTAAAACAAAAAGCAAGGCTATGCCTTGCTTTTTTGTTTGCGGCACAGTATAATGAAGCTGATCAAGCCGAAAGGTGGTTTTACGATGAAATATCCCATTCCGAGACCCAAACAGATGACCTTCACCGGCAAGACCGTGGCGGCGGCATTCGATGCCGTGGCGGTCGATGCCGTGTTTGAGCCGGCGCTGCGTGTGTTCCGGCAATATGCGCGCCGTGCCTTTGGTGACGCCGTCACCGCCGGTGGCAGCCTTACCCTGGTGCTGCAGCCCGACCTGGGCGACGGCTACCGCATCTCCATCGGAGAGCAGACGGTGCTGAGCGCTTCCAACGCCGCCGGCATGAACTACGCCTTTGCCACGCTGCTGCAGCTGGCTGAGCAGACCGCCGACGGCGTGGTGTTTCCCTGCTGCGAGATCGAGGACGCGCCGGACAACGCTTGGCGCGGCTTGATGCTGGACCTGGCGCGCTGCTACCACGAGATCGAATATCTGTTTGCAGTGGCGGATATGTGCTGGCTCTACAAAATCAGCCGTTATCAGCTACACCTGACCGACGATCAGGGCATTCGGTTTCCGTTTAAGTCGCTGCCGGAGGCGGTTTCGGACGAGCATTACACCCGCGAGCAGCTAACTGAGTTGGTCGCCTACTGCCGTGACCGCGGCATTGTCATCGTGCCGGAGATCGACGCACCGGGGCATTTCCGCGCGTTCAACGCGGCGTATCCGCAGCTATTCGGTACCGTGCCCAAGGCGTCCGGCAGCGAGACCACCGCGCAAAGCGACGTGGTCTCGGGCATCATGCGCGCGCAGGAGGAGTCTTTTGCGGCGCTGGAAGGCTTGTTCCGCGAAGCGGCAGAGCTGTTTACGGATTCTCCGTGGCTGCACATGGGCGGCGACGAAGCGGATATCGCCCAGTGGGAGGATTGCCCGGTCTCCACCGCCTACCGTGAGCAGCACGGCCTGAAGAACGTGCACGAGCTGTACGGTCATTGCGTGGCCCGTCTGTGCCGGGCGATTTTGGCTATGGGACGTGTCCCGGTGGTGTGGGAAGGCTTTGCAGAGGAATGTAACGATATGATTCCCAAGGAAACGCTGGTGTTCTCGTGGGAGTCGTACTACCAGACCGCGCCGCAGCTGTTGGCCGGTGGTTTTGAGATCATCAACGCCTCGTGGGTGCCGCTGTACGTCGTGTCGCCGCACACCATGTGGGATGCCAACAAGATTTTGGATTGGGAAAAGAATATCTGGCAGCATTGGTGGGAGAAATCTGCCGCTCACAAAACGCCTATCACCGTGCCGGAGGATGCGCCCATCATCGGCGGTCAGCTATGCGTGTGGGGTGACTACATGCAGCCGTCGCGTGCGGAAGCGCCGCGCCACGATATGCTGCGGACGGAGTTTGCCAATCTGCGACTTCGCCTGCCGGCGCTTGCCGAGAAATCGTGGACTTCTTATCATGCGGTGGACAAGGACGTGTTTGCGGCTGATTTTGCCGCTCACGACGCGTTGCTGGATAAGCTGATAGTATAACGCGAAAATAAGGGTATACTACTTCCCAAAGGGGGCGTTCTAATGGTATATACCGTGACTTGCAATCCGGCGCTGGATTACGTGATGTGGGCGGACGACGTCGCGCCCGGCCGCATCAACCGTGCCGAAAAAACCGCGCTGACCTATGGCGGTAAGGGTATCAACGTGTCGGCGGTGCTGACACGGCTGGGGGTGCCGACGCGGGCGCTGGGGTTTGCGGCCGGTTTCACCGGCGACAAGCTCAAGGCGTTGCTGACCGCCGATGGCATCGCGCACGATTTTGTGGACCTGGCATCCGGCGAGACGCGCATCAACGTCAAGGTCAAGGCAGCAGAGGAGCTGGACTTTAACGCCGCCGGTCCGGCGGTGACCACCGCCGATATCGCGCTGCTGATGCATAAGCTGGATGCGCTTCGACCGGGGGATTTTCTGGTGCTGGCTGGTACGGTTTCCAAAAACCTACCCCAAGATCTGTACGAGCGGATGCTCACCCGGCTGGAGGGCTGGGGCGTGCAGGTGGTGGTGGATGCGGAGAGATCGCTGTTGCGTGAAACGCTGCGGTTCCGTCCGTTTCTTATCAAACCCAACCACCACGAGCTGGGTGCGCTGTTTGGTGGTGTGGAGCTGCACTCCGCCAAGGAGATCGCCACATATGCGAAGAAGCTGCAGGCGGAGGGCGCACGCAACGTGCTGGTATCCCGCGCCGCCGATGGTGCGGTGCTGGTAGATGAGACTGGCAACTGCCACGTGATCGGCAACGCGCCCGGCACGGTGCGCAATTCGGTGGGCTGTGGCGACAGTATGGTGGCTGGGTTTATCGCCGGATGGCTACAACGCGGCGATTACGTGCATGCGTTGCGGCTGGGTGCGGCCTGCGGCAACGCCACCGCATTTTCGGATATGCTGGCCACTAAAGAGGAGATCGACAAAGCGTTGGCGTATTTTGAAGAATAGATAAACAAAAAAATCCCACCCTCTCGGGTGGGATTTTTTGTTTGGGGGGAATTACTTCTGCGCGTACAGATCGCCAAGACGGGCGAGGTGCTCGTAGCGGGACACCGCATTGGTAGCGGCACGCTCGAACAGCTCTTCCGCACGATCCGGGAACGCACGGGTGAGGGACGCATAACGCGCTTCGCCCAGCAGGAACTCCTTGTAATCGGTGACCGGAGCCTTGCTGTCGAGGCTGAACGGATTCTTGCCCTCGGCCTTGAGCGCCGGGTTGAAGCGGAACAGGTTCCAGTAGCCGCAA
>JAFUPS010000210.1 GCA_017481085.1 Clostridia bacterium
CGCCATTGGTCACGATCAGGCCCTGGCCGATTTCACGAACGGGATGATAGATCATCAGGTGCGGATCCACCATCAGGCTGGGATCATGCGCCTCGGTGCGGATGCCATCATTCTCCTGGATGAACACGCGATTGCGGGAATTGACGCTTCGGCCCATGATGAAGTAAGCAGCAACAGACTTCTTGCCGTCGGGAGTCACGCCCAGCACGATGCCGCGGCCGGGATAGGTATTGCCGTCCAGACGCTCCGCCATGGACTTGGTCTCATAAACATTCATTTTTATTTCTCCTTTACGATCACAGTGCGGCCTTCCACAGCCAGTCTGTCTTCACAGAACAGTGCCACTGCCTCGGGCAGCAGCTTCCATTCGGCTTCTTCCATAATACGCCTCTGCAGGGTTTCGGGCGTATCATCCGTGCGCACGGCCACCGCCTTCTGCGCAATGATCGGACCGCCGTCACACTCCTCGCTCACAAAATGCACCGTCGCACCGGACAGCTTCACGCCGTAACGCAACGCCGCCTCATGCACGTGCAGACCATAGAAGCCCTTGCCGCAAAATGCCGGGATAAGCGCAGGATGGACGTTCATGATGGCATGGGGATACGCATCGACCAGCTCTCGGGTAAAAATAACCATACAGCCGGCCAACACCACCAGATCAATATTCAGCTCCTTCAGCATATCGACGAGAGCCACTGTCATCGCCTGATTGGACGCATATTCGTTTCGGGGAAGAACGTAGCCGGGGATACCGGCTTTCGCCGCCCTTTCCAGAGCAAACGCACCGGCTTTAGAGGAAATGACCGCCGCGATCTCACCGCCGCCAAGCTCCCCTCTGCCCTGTGCGTCGATCAACGCCTGCAGGTTGGTGCCACCACCGGACACCAGCACCGCGATCCGTACTTGCTTCATAATAACCTCTCTGTAACCGATTGCTTTTCAGCAAATCACGATCTTTTCGTCGCCCTCAACGATCTCGCCGATGATATAGGCATCCTCGCCCTGCGCTTGCAAGATCTCCAGCGCCGTCGAAACCTCATCCTTCGGAACCACAATGCTCATACCGACGCCCATGTTATAGGTGTTGAACATATCACGCTCCGGAATATGGCCCACCTTGGCGATCAAGTCAAAAATCGGCAGAATTTTAATGGCCGCCTTCTCGATTCTGGCGCACAATCCCTCCGGAATCGAGCGCGGAATATTCTCATAAAAACCGCCGCCGGTGATATGGCTGATGCCCTTAACATTGACTTTTTCCAGCAGAGCCAATACCGGCTTAACGTAGATTTTGGTAGGTGTCAGCAACGCCTCGGCAACCGTCTTGCCGCCCAGACAATCCGGCTTCTCATACAGCATCGGATCGTTGTTATCGACGTTAAAGACCTTACGGCACAGCGAAAACCCGTTGGAGTGAATGCCGGTGGAAGGCAACGCAATAACCACGTCCCCCACCTGCATTTTGGTATTATCCAAAATCTTCTTTTTGTCAACGATACCGACAGCGAAACCGGCCAGATCGTAGTCCTCCACCGGCATCATCCCCGGATGCTCGGCCGTCTCGCCGCCGATCAATGCGGCACCGGACTGAACGCAACCCTCTGCCACACCGGCAACGATAGCCGCTATCTTCTCAGGGACGTTCTTGCCACAGGCAATGTAGTCCAAAAAGAACAACGGCTTCGCACCGACGCAGATAATATCGTTAACGCACATAGCAACGGCATCAATACCGATGGTGTCGTGCTTGTCCATCAAAATCGCCAGCTTCACCTTGGTGCCGCAACCGTCGGTGCCGGAAACCAGCACCGGCTCCTCCATACCGGCAATCGGCAGGCCATAGCAGCCACCAAAACCGCCCACATCATCCAAGCAACCTTCATTCCGGGTGCGGGCTACGTGCTTCTTCATCAATTCCACGGCCTTATAGCCGGCGGTAATATCCACGCCTGCCGCCGCATAGCTGGCGGAGAAAGAATTTTTATGATCCATGCGCGAACTCCTTTTTTACATAACGTTATTCTTCTACGTTTATTCTTCGCCGGTCCAGCAATACGTGCAGACCTTGTCCCGGTCCAGCCCGATGGCTTCCAAAATGCCATCCAACGATTGATACCCCAGCGAATCAAATCCCATTTCCTCACAGATGGATTTCAGCAAACACTGGCCGCGCTGCGTCTTACCATCGGCATATTCTTCGATATGCTTCTGCCCCTCGTCGCCCTCCAGCTCCTGGATCTTCTTCCGGGCAAGCAGCTCCATCTCGGAATTGCTGCGGGAGAAATTCAGGAACTTACAGCCGTACATTACCGGTGGACAAGCAGAACGCATATGCACCTCTTTGGCGCCGCTGCGATACAGAAAATCAACCGTTTCGCGTAGCTGTGTACCGCGCACGATGGAATCATCCACCAACAGCAGCTTCTTATCCTCAATCAGCTCCGGCACGGGGATCTGCTTCATTTCCGCTACCAGATTCCGTACCTCCTGGTTAGACGGCGTAAAGGAGCGCGCCCAAGTAGGCGTGTATTTCACAAACGGACGCGCAAAGGGTTCTCGCGATGCATTGGCATAACCGATAGCATGCGGCACGCCCGAATCCGGAACACCGGCGATGTAATCCACATCGGGCATCGTCCCGGCTTTCTGTTCCTCGCGAGCCATGATCTCACCGTTGCGGCAGCGCATGACCTCCACGTTTACGCCTTCGTAATTGGAGTTGGGATACCCATAGTACGACCACATGAACGCGCAGACCTTCATGGTTTCGCCGGGAGCAGCAAGCTGCTCGTAGCCGTCTGCCGTGATCTTCACAATTTCACCGGGTCCCAGGTTATAGCAGGGAGCGTATCCCAATTTGAGATACGCAAAGGATTCGATGCACGCGCAATAGCCGTCTTCTTTTTTGCCGATCACGACCGGCAAACGTCCAACCTTATCACGGGCAACGATCAATCCGTCCTTGGTCATCACCAGAATCGTGCTCGAGCCTTCGATCGCCTGCTGCGCATAACGGATACCGTCTACCATGTTGTCACAGCGGTTGATCAGTGCCGCCGTCAGCTCCGTCGAATTAACACGGCCGGAGGACATCGCCATAAACTGATTACCCGGGCCGCTGAAAGAATCCACAAGCTCTTCTGCATTGTTGATGATCCCCACCGTCGCCAGCGTAAACAGTCCCAAATGCGAGCGCACGAGCAACGGCTGCGGATCGGCATCGGAAATGCAACCAATGCCGGCAGTACCGTCCATTTCACTTAAATTGGCTTCAAATTTGGTGCGAAACGGCGTATTTTCAATGTTATGAATTTGGCGCTGAAACCCTCGCTCTGCATCATAAAACGCCAAGCCGCCTCGCTTAGCGCCCAGATGGGAGTGGTAATCGGTGCCGAAAAAAACGTCATATTTGCAGTTTTTATGGGAAACTGCGGCGAAGAAGCCACCCATATAAGCGTCCCTCCTGAATAGCATAAATGGCGCGATGCAAACAAGTGAGCTCCCTCACCATATTGCACGAAAAAACATCAGGCAAAGAACAGCTTGTTCAAGGTCATCGGATCGACGTACTCGCCATCCTTATAAACACGCATGTTGCCGGAGGCGATCTCATCGATCAGCATGACATTGCCCTCGGCATCGTAGCCGAACTCAAACTTGATGTCGTACAGATCCATCCCCTTGGCCTTCAGATCATCCGCAACGATCTTGGTGATAGCCTGCGTCATCGCTTTCAGATCGTCGTACTGCTGAGCAGTCATAACACACAGATCTACCAAACCGTCCTTGGTAACCAACGGATCGCCCTTTTCATCGTTTTTGAAAGTCGTCTCCACATAAGCCGGCAGGTCCTGACCTTCGGTGCAGTAATCGGAATACCGACGGAAGAAGGAGCCTACCGCTTTATAACGGCAGATGACTTCGAGGCCCTTACCAAACACCTTAGCAGGCAAAACCTCCATCGTGGTGTTGTCCAAGTCGGCAGAAACGTAGTGCGTGCGGATGCCGGCGGCGTTGATCTTCTCAAAGAAATAAATGGACATGCGCAGATTCACGTCGCCAACGCCCTCAATGGTCAGGCCAACGGAATTTTCGCCGGGATCGAATACACCGTCTTTGCCGGTGCAATCGTCCTTAAACAGCAACAAACAATTGCCGTTGGGCAGCGCATAAACGTTTTTGGTCTTACCGGTGTAAAGCAGTTTCAGATTTTCCATGTTCTTTACCTCTTTCTAAAATGGACGTTGATATGATGAATGGGCTTACTTACTGTAGTTCCGCCTGCAAAGCGGCTTCCTTTTCCAACACCTTGGCAGCATCCGCTTTGCGCTTGGCATCCAGCTTGGCCGCCAGCTCCGCATCCTCTACCGCGAGGATCTGCGCAGACAACAAGGCGGCGTTCACGCCTCCGTTAATCGCCACGGTAGCCACCGGGATGCCGGAAGGCATCTGTACCGTAGACAGGAGTGCGTCAACGCCGTCAAGACACGTGGATTTACAAGGGATGCCGATAACCGGCAGGGTGGTGTTAGCTGCAATAGCACCGGCAAGATGTGCGGCCATACCTGCAGCGGCAATGATACAGCCAAAGCCGTTTTTGCGCGCGTTCAGCGCAAAATCGCGCACCTCCTCGGGGGTGCGATGAGCAGAATAGATGTGGCACTCATACGGAATACTCAAAGAGGCCAGCGTATCCATGGTTTTGCGCAGGATGGGCAGATCGCTGTCGCTGCCCATGACAATTCCAATTTTTTTCATAGCATTTCCTCCTCTTAAAAATATAAAAGGACACACTTACACCTTTATCAGGTTCAGTGTGCCCAGACGGTCGGCCAATATCATGCCCTTACTCCACGTGGTACTCCACTTCTCCGTCAGTCATAAGGGTTTTATTACGCGTTAAGTATACCATAACCCCAGCCCATCGTCAAGTCAAAAAAATAAAAATATGTCGTTTTCGTAATCCTCCGTTATGAATTGAATTATCCTTACAATTCCATCATTTTGGCTGATTACAAAAGCCAAAGGGAGACAACTTCCTTTCGGAGTGTCTCCCTTGCGCCTCTCTTTTTTATTTCTCTAACAAATCCAATTCGGTGCTCCGGCCGTTTTCGCAGCGAATTGCCTTGACCTCATAGGCATTAAAACACAGCGTTGTCTCCATTCCTGCGACTCGCACAATCGTTTTTGCTTGTCCTTCGGCAGCGTGGTAGAGGTGCAGTATACAGCCGTCTTCCAACGGACGACAGGCCGTCATCACCACCGACGGATGATCAATCTCTACCAATGGTTCTGCCACCTCGCCGTTACCGGCGGTGAACATCGGTATCGCCATCGGTGGTTGGTTTTCTGTCAGCGCGTCCCGCTCAGCGGTACTCAAAAGATTTGAACGCTCACCAACCCCGATCACAAACGAATATTCCCGTTCGCCCTGCTCGGTACGCGGCGACCAGCGATCCTGCGGCAAAATCGTATAGTCCGCAAACGGATGAGCGCAATAGCCCGGCGACCGTAGAAGCGTCATGCGGAGCTGTCCGTTCCGGTAATCGCACCCATACACGCCGGTGTTGATTACTCGCACAGCCTGATCGCCTGCACCCAACACCGCCCAATGCTGCATCACGTCCTCGCTGCCGTCACAGCGGAGCGTTTTAGCGCCAAAGATATCCTGTACCGTACAATCGGCAACTTTCGATGCGGCAGGCAGGCACCATTTGACGGCGGTATCCTTCTCTGTCCAAAACAACCGTATCCATACTCGCACTACGCCCTTGCTGTCCAGCGAATACCGGACAATCGCGTGGGAGTTACGATACACAAAGATTGCCTCCACTACCGTGCGGATCGGTCCCTGCTCCACAATTCGCACCGGTGCCAAGGGGGTTCTCACACCGGCAATCTGTGCAGCCTCCTCCGGCGACGCTACACGGAACAACTCACCGTCGGCGGCAATTCGATCGGTCGTCATCATCCACGAATCCTCGTTATCCTTTACCGCCATCAGTTGTCCGGCCGGCACACGCAAAGCAGCGCGTCCGTCCGTTTCTAAACAGGTTATCCAACCGGAAACCGTGCTCACTGACAGCTTGGTGCCGCTCGCGTTCAGCACGATCTCCTCCCCGCTTTGCTGCTCACGCGCTGGCTTATGTGGCAAAATCTCCGGCCGGAAGTTCAGCACGGTCAACGAGGACGGTGCAAGCGTCGGCTGTACCGTCAGCCGCTTGCGCCAGTCAATGGGGACATTGCTGTCCTCCTTTTCCATCTGCATCGGGATTTCTTTGCCATCCTGATATACATGGTAGGAGGTAAAAGTGCCGCTTCGGTTCTGGTCCGCCAAATGGAATTCACATACAAGCGGTATATCCACCGGATGTGGATGAGGATTGTAAATCAGCATGGGAATCGTATCCGGCTCCGGGGCGGGCACGTTTTTCGCCAGCGCGGCAAAACAACGCATCGACATCTTATCCAACATCGACAACTCACCGCCCATTGCGCGCAGGCTGGCCGTCTCTGCCCGCTTGATAGAGGTTCCCGGCAGAATATCGTGAAAACTGTGGAACAGCAGACATTCCTCCGCCTGACGGAGTGTCACCGTGTCAACAGGAAGCCCCGTCTGAAGTTGTGCCGCCGTCGCCATCTTTTCAGTCATAAGCAGATGGCTTTCCAACCGACTGTACGCCTGTTTAATACACACCTGTGTGGTATAGCATCCGGGCATAGAGGGATTGAGATCGCCGGTAAAGCGCGGCAGAGCTTTCTTATCCCGTCGAGAGAAGTAGGTCTCCGGCGTACTGTGAATTAAATGTCCGGTACCCTCCTGCGCCATTTGCTCTTTGAGGGCATCCAGATCGCACAAATCGACTTTGGACGGACCGCCGCCATGGTCACCAATCCCCCACAAGATCATCAGCGGCTGATCGCCCGGATGAGAAGCACAGTAATCCCGTATCTTATCCGCCGCATGACCGATGAAGGAATTGTACCCGACATTGGTCAGGTGCACCGTGATCTCCGAGCCGTCGTAGCCGACCCAACAAAATTCTTCCCCCGGAGCACCGCAGGCGTCAATCGCCGGGCGTCCCACCAGATATCCGTCGTAGCCGGTCTTTTTCAGCAGTTGAACCAATCCCCGGCTATGACCGAAACTGTCCACGTTCATGGCTATAGTGGGCGATACTCCGAACTTTTCGGAAAAATACCGACGCCCCGCCAGTATCTGCCGCCAGATCGACTCGCCTCCGGGGATGTTGCAATCCGGTTGGAGATACCAGCCGCCCATGATGTGCCAGCGTCCCTCCCGTACCAGTAACTGAATACAGGCAAACAGCGAAGGGTCATATTCCTCCACCCACTGATACAGCACCGCCTCGTTGTGATTGAACACAAAGCCGTCCTGTTGCTCGCAGAAATCCGCTGCAATGCGGAACGTGGATAACGTCTCCGCCAATCCCTCCTGCCATTCCCACTGCCATACCGGATCCAGATGGGCATTACAGATCAAATGTATGTCTCTCATCGTTCTCGTCCTATCCTTTCTTTGCGAAACGAGCAGTTTTCGCCGCCAATAATCCCCCGGATAGAGCTTACGCCCATATACATAGCGTATATGGGCGTAAGGTTAAATTCGGGGATTGTTAAGCAGCGCGCTTTTTCTTGGAAATCACGCAAACCACCGCACCAGACAGCAATACCAGTGCCAGAGCTGCCATCGGGAACGTCTCACCGGTAGCAGGTGCATCGCCGTCCGTCTTGTCATCATCCTTGTCGGCGTTGTCGTCCTTATCGGTATCTGCGCTATTATCCTTGTCATCGTCTCCGTCGCCCGGCACAACATCCTCAGGCTTGTCGTTCACCACGGCAATGCTCGCCATCTTACCAAGCGTAAAGGTAAACGTACCGTTGGCATATTCGCCCTCCAGCGCCGTCATCACGCCCTTCTTGGAAACGGTATAGAACTTCAGGTTATCTGCCGAACCGGCTTCCGCCAGCAGTTCAGCCGACGGGGTGTAGGTAACGGTCATATCCTGATCCAGCGCAAACTCATAGTTCTCACCGTTGACGGTCAAGCCGTTCTCATACAGCGCCACCAGCTTACCGGTTTCCGGCTTCAGACCGGCCAGATTGTCGGTGTTCTTGACAGCGCGCAGCATCATCACGCTGGTGTCGAAGCCGTCCATCTCGATCATATCCTTGGCCAACTCAAAGCGGAGCGCCTCGTCAACCGCCACGGTCTCCACATCTTCCATAGAACTGACATAGAACGAATGGGTGCCGTTGGTGGTTTCATAATCGGTGTTGACATACGATTTCAGGCTCAGGTTCTTGATGATCATTTCGGCATCGTAGGTGCCCGGCATTTCCCAACCGAGGTTCATGCCGTCCACATAAACGCTTTCCATCTTGACGCCCTTCATGTAGCCCTGCTCCTGCGCAAGCGTCAGCGCACGCTCAATATACGGAATCAGATCAATGTCAACATCCATCCACGCGTTATCGGTGCTGCCGACCGGTACACCGGTCTCCTCGTCATGCCAGGTAACGGTGGTGATGTCTTTGCCCGGTACGTTGTAGATGAACAGACCGGTAGCGTCTTCCTTACCGGTATCCTTTGCACCGTATTCGGGGCAATAGTTATAGCGGTTGTCAAACATCGGGATACCAAACCACAGCTGTTCCACACGACCGGAGTCATTGAGACCCTTCATATAAATGTACATATAGAACGAGCAAGCATGCAGAGAGGGATCCGCCGACTCACCCATATGGTCTTCGTAGAAGCTCAACTGCTGCGAGATCTGCAAACGCAGATGGTCCATGTTGTTGACATACAGCGCGCCGGGATTTTCGGAAGCAGCCAGGAAATAGCTGTTCTCCAGCATGATGTGCGGCCAGCTTTCACCCGCTTGACGAGCGTCGTCGTATACTTCAGAGGCCAACAGTTTTAGGCCGAGAGAGCCTTCCTGCGTGTCGACCGTAATGGTCTTGGAAGCGTTTTCATAGACGTATTGACCGTCGCCGAGATCCATAAACATCGTCAGGTTCTCATCGCGGAGATCCTCGCCGGAATCCCACTGGCCAATCTTCCAGGTCGGGATCAGCTCATCGTTGCCATACTTGAACCAGTACGGTTGCTGGGTTGCCTCCTCCAAGGAGTGCATACCGGAAACACGGAAGCCCTGTTCGAACTTGGTGTCCGGGAAGATTTCATAAATACCTTCTTCCACTGTGATTACCTCAGCAGGCTTGCAAGCCTGCACGCCGTTGATGGAGTTGATGGTGAATTTAATGGTCGCGCTGTCAAGATTGTGCTTCGACGGCTCGCCGCGACGCAGACCGTGGTGATAAACCAGCTTCACGTACGCCGGACGATCGTCCGAGAAGAGTCTCATGATATCGCCGAAGTGGTTGTGCGGGTTGATCTCGTTGGAAGCGTCAATACGCTCGCCCTGCGAGAAGGAAACCGGCTCCGTGCTGTTCTGGTTGATGTCGCCATTGTTATTTACACGGATGTACTGACCGTCGTTAAAGACGATGAGCAAGCCGCCGTCGCCGGCCGGGAGCAACGAAAGTTTAATGTTCTGGTAATCTTTGTCGTTCAACTGAATGAAGGCGTAGCAACCGCCGTTGTTCATATCCATGCAGTTGACGTACTGGATGTCGCTGCCGGAGAAGCGCACGCCCTTATAGAAGATCTCAGCGATCTTCAGGCGACCCTCGCCGATCGGACGCATCAGCATAATAAAGCCGGAACCGTAGGCGGGATCCTGGCTGCCGTTCGGGATCATGGTGGTGTAGACGTCCTTGGTGTTGTTCGGATAACTGACCGCCGCTTTGTCCGAAAGCTGAAGCGCAATGTAGCTGTCTACGCTGTCCCATTCGTTGTATTCGCCGTCGATCTGATATTGATCCAGACTGAACTCGATCTCAAAGCCGTTGTGCAGATTGACCGGGTTGAGATAGGTAATGCCGCATTCGCCAAAACCAGCAGCCTGATAACCCGTCACTTCGACCTTGCCGTCTGCCGTGACCTGCATGGAATTGTACAGCATATTGCCGTCGCCGACAACGTAGTTATGCAGACCCCAGTCTTCCGTAGTGGGAACTGTTGCCTCGATCGGCGTCCAATCGTTATTGAAGGCCTTCACGGTAAACGCCATTTCGGTATTGCCCGCGTTATAGGCAACCAGCTTGGCATAAGCCTGCGAATTGGATTCGAAAATGCCCTTCGGCGTGGTGCCGTTTTCCAGATAGTACATCTGTCCGATGTTGTGTCCCGGATTGACCTCGTTGCGGGAATCCACACGGTTGTCACCGACTCGGCTGTAGGCACCCTTGTTGAATACAATGTCCCAGCCGGGTTCGTTCGTTCTCATGATAAATTCAATGCGGACATCCTCGTAGTTGCCACTGTTGAGGCGGATCTTGCTGTAGGTACCACCGCCAATGCCGACATACGGATTGTTGGCCACCGTCCAGTCGCCGGCGTTGTTGACACCCATGTAGTAGTAGTCCAGTTGCAAAACGCCGTCCCCTTCCGGACGCATCATCAGGAAAAATCCGCGACCCTCCGCCGCGTCATAGGCGCCGGCATTGTCCCAGTGGCGGTATACCGGCGATGCGTTCGCTGCGTTGGTAACAGCCGCCTTGTCCGACAGGAATAAGCCGAACCATTTGTCGGAGGAATTCACATCGTACTTGTCGATCGAGAAGTCGATGGAAAATCCGCCCTGTTTCAGATCGATCGGCACCGTGTTGGTTACACCGATGCCCTGACCGTTACCGTTGACCTGATTACCGGAAATGGTGAAGGAACCATCCCCGTTATCGGTCATCGTGCTGACGACCTGAGTACCCTGACCGTCATCAGCTACATAATTATGCGGTTCCCATTCATTGGGAATGTTTTCAGTGCCAGTTTCCGCATGAGAAACCAGACTGATGCCAGCAGTCAGTCCGGTCAGCAGGCCCAGACTTAACACGATGGCGAGAATGCGCTTGAGTTGCTTTTTCATTACGATCTTCCTTTCTCTGAATTGTTATAATACGAAAAGACAATTTCCTCCTGACGGAAGAATTTATCTTCAGTATCCGGGAGTACCACACGTGTGGGGATCGGCTCCGGAAGCCGGATACAGAAGGTGACCTTCCCATCGGCTGCCACCTCACGCCGGACGTGTATCAAACCACGCGGCGTAGCAATACTGCCGCTTATGTTCCCCAGAAAGACATCATGCGGAGCGATCACTACCGACGCAAAGCCCGGGGTATCGGGACGAATTCCCAGCACCACGTGTACCAACTCATACAGCGGCACAGCCGACCAACCATGGCATTCGCTCCGCTGATTGACAAAATCCTCCGGCCAGGTGGTTACATGCTGTTCCAGCAGGCGACGCCATGGCGCCCACTTTTCCGGGAACTCGTCATAGACGCCCGCCAGCTCCAGCGCACGGAACAGGAAAAACTGCATGGAGTAGGAGCATTTCAGCAGATTGCTATCCTGCATACACGCACGCATTAACCGTTTGGCTTCGTCCCCTTCGGCACAACCGCTGAGCACCGCCCACACCTGTGCGTGCTGACTGCATACCAGTTCATTTTTATGCGCGCGGTAATAGCCATGCACCGGATCGTAGATCGACCGCCTGGCGCAATCTGTCAACTGCCGGTATTGCAGCAGATACTGTTTGCACTGCGCATCCATACCGGCAGCGCGGAACAGCTCGACGGCCCGACGTAAAGCATAGGCATACACCAGACTGTAGATATACAGTCGATCATCCTCTCCGGTAAGCGGACAACCGTGATTACCGCGCCAGGCATCGACCCAATCCACAAAACCCCAGTAACCGACATCACCGACCAAGCCATCCGACGGATCGGTACGGGAACCGAAATAATCCAGTATCCGCGTAATAGTGGGCAAATACTGCCGTACCAGCGCCATATCGCGGAAATACTGAAAATGATCGCTCACCAGATCCACAAAGTACAGTGCAAACACCGGAATCAGCTGATCAAATGCGGCAGGTGCGTTACCTGCAATCAGTCCGTCGGGGCGCAAGGTACTGTGAAAATCGTACAGCGCCCGTCTTATCAATCGGTCATCTGCCGACAGCGGATAGCTTAGCTGTGCTTGAATAAGCGTGTCCATGGTATACTGCATCTGCTCGTAATAGGGGCAGTCAATATACGTATCCAGCATACAACGCTCAAGCGTCCGCACACTCACATCCCATAGCTGCTGCACCGTCGGATCGGCAGCCTTCAATCCACCGGCTTTTTCCAGCGGATATCCGGTCAGACGAAACGACAATCCGGTCAGTGCAATCGGTGCGTCACCGGTTTGCACCTTCAACCGAAGATACCGGAACACGCGGAACTCGAACGGCTCATATACCTGTGCGCCCTGCCGGGTGTAATAGGTATCTTCTTCTCCAAAAATGTCGCCGTTGGCATCATCCCGCACCCGCTTGACCGGCAATCCGTCATGGCCGGGAAACTGATAGCATTCTCCGTAGCACAGCGTTATACGTCCTCCAACGGCCGGCGTTTCCAGCGACAAGCTCACATAGGCGTTGACCAGCTCGCCCATATCCACATCCACAAATGCCGTGGTGTGTGGCAAAACGGTAACCGACCCTTTTAGCAATGGACGAAGGTCCGCACCGCCACCCGATTTAGAACAACCAACCGGCTGTATCGGGCGCTCGTACAACAAGGGGATATCCCGTCTCTTTAGCTGCCATTCGTACAGCACCCCGCCCAGCCGGGCGTTATCCGGCGGTGCTACCACCACACAGGGGGAGAAGTCATCTTCCGGCGCTTCCGGATCACACCAATATGGCAATGCTGCCGCACCGTCTATCTCCTCCATATCACCCGCATATTTGCTTTGCTTTGCCTCCACAAACCGGCGGCTGACATTGTCACAACAAAGCCACTCGGCATTGGTGTTCATCTGCGGACAAGCGGTACACTCTAACCAGAAACCTCCGCGCGAGCCGTTAACCAGTGAAATGGGGCCGGTGTGAAAACTCATAGCACCCCTGTAGTCGTTTGGGTAATGCAGCACCTCAGCAGCCACGGTATTTCTACCCGGATGCAGGTGTGCGGTCACATCCAGCACATCGTAGTATTTGCGGAAGCGGTCGCCTTTTTGAGGACCGGTAGCAATGTAGTTACCATTAATGTAAAGCCGGTATCGACTGTCTGCTGATACACAGATCTCTGTTTTTTCTACGTTGTTGATCGTAAAGCCCTTGCGGAAATAAAGGGCCTCTTTACAAACTCTTGGCTCTTTACTTTTCCATATCCATTGTGCAGAAAATGGCATACGACTAACACCTCATTTATAGTTTCAACCCCGCCGTGGTCAATCCCTCAATATAGTAGCGATTGGCAAAGACAAACAGCAGTATCAGCGGCAACGAAGCTAAAATATAGCCTGCAAACTGTACTGGGGTATTGCTGGAATATTGCCCTGCAAACTGACGGTACAGACCGGCCGATATCGTCCACATATCCGGATCGGTAATGGTAATACTTGGCCACACAACATCGTTCCAGATGCCGATGATCTGCGAAATAGCCTGCGTGCCTAAAATCGCTTTGGAAAGCGGCAGGCAGATATTGAAATAGCACCGCATTTCAGTACAGCCATCAATACGTGCCGCTTCAAAGATGCTTTCCGGCAAACCTTCGAAGAAAGTGCGGAACAGGAATATAGCGCCGACTGAACTGCCGAAAATATTGGGAATGATCAGCACCCAGTAGCTATTGAGCAATCCCAGATTGTTATACAGCATATAACTGGGAACGAGCGTCAATACGCCCGGCACCATCATCAGGGCAATGACTGCAAAATACAGAAATTGCCGCCCCGGAAAACGCATTCTCGAAAACACGTAGGCAGAGAGCGAAGCCAGCGCCAACGTGCCGAGAAC
>JAFUPS010000211.1 GCA_017481085.1 Clostridia bacterium
CTCCAACACCGCCGTCGCTGCGCTGCCGTTGGCCAACACCGTCATCGAATAGTATTTCTGCGTCACGCGCGTGTCGGCTTCATACGTGAAGTATAACTGACCGGCAGCCGGTGCCGAATCAAACGCCAGCGTCACGTTCGTGTCGATCGGCGCAGGCGGTGCCGGCTCGGTCGCCGTCACCGTCCAGGTGCCATCCACCGTAGCGGTGACGTCCTGGTTAATGGTAAACGAAGAATTGGTCAGGTCCAGGCCGGTGTTCGGATCCCACGGAATGACCGTGGTGCCGCCGGCAAAGGACAGCGACGAATAGCTACCGCCCACCCAGAAGATGGATCGGTAATCGCCGCCGGTCAGCTGGACCGCCGACTCAAACCAGATGGTATTGGTCGTCGCCGCACCGTTGGCCAGCACACCGCTGTTATCAATGCGGTAATAGGACGCACGGTCAGCCGGCAGCGGCGCCATATACATCGTCAGCGTGGAACTGGCGGCGCTGCACGGGAACACGTCCACCGTACCGGCATCCGGCTCACAGTAGGTCCACACACCGTCGATCTTGCGCAGATAGAAGCCGTTTTCGATGGTGATCTCCGCACCGCCCGAGATCGGCTCGCCAAAACCGTTGGCCGCGCGGATCTCCGCCACCACCGTACCGGCACCGACCGCGATATATTCGGCAGCCATCGGCAGACCGTAGTACGTGTCAAACGCACCCCAGGTCGTCAACTGCGAGCCGGAGCGCTCCACACCGATATACCCCGGGCAGCCATCCACGATGACCGGCATGCGGTAATAGTGCGAGTTATTGGAGTCGTCCGTCTGCGTATAGACGAGCTGCGAAGCATCGTCCACCGTCATCGTCAGACCGCTCGCGTAGTTCGCTGCCGTCACCGTCACCGAACCCGTGGTCGAGCTTGCGGCCAGCGCAACCGGCAACAATGCCACTACCAGCACCACCGCCATAACGACTGCCAAAATCCGTTTTGCGTTGTTCTCCTTCATAGTGCAACCTCCCGAATATGTCTGCTTATGTCAATAATTGACATATATGCATAGACTATATGCATTTATATATTCTATATTATAAAATGAGCCATCGCGTTTGTCAACCCTTAAACAATATAAAAGTCAAAATGTGCATATAAACAACCACCCCGGGGCGCAACGCCCCGGGGTGGATTTTGCGTTAAATGATCTCGGTCTCGTCTTCGTCGCCCCACGGCCAGCTGGTAGCCAGCTCCACCGTGTGCATGGCAGCCAAGGCGGTCAACTCAATTTCGGGAGTCGTATACGGCTTCATTTCATTCCCTCCTTAGGCGTTGGCCAGCTCAGCGGCAGCCGTGTAGTAACCGCACAGCGCACGAGCTACCATCTTGAACGCATTGGAGGTAGAAGCATTCGCCACGACCTTCTTGCACAGCGACAGCACGCTGACGCTGTAGGTCACGCCGTTGACCTCGGCGGTACGAGCCGTAGCCAGCTCGGTCGCGCCGATGCCGGTAATATCCACATAGTACAAACCGTTGCTGGCCGCCTGCGTGCCGGCATGCTGCTCGGAGAAGTACAGGCGGATGGCGGTGGTGTCTCTCAGCAACAGCGAGCACCCCACAAAGGTGGCATCCGTTGCCGAAGCAGTCATATCCGCCACCGCAGCCAACCGCTGGTCGGCATCCGTGATGCCCACATCGCTCATGTCGATATCCGATGCCAGGTCATCGGTCTTATAACCGAAGTATTCCTGCGCATAGCGCGCATACGTAAGCAAGCTTGCCGCCGCCTTTGCCGCTGCTTCCGTGTAAACGGCTTCGCCATTTTCATACGACCGAACGATCGCCGCGGCATAATCCGCCACGCTGTAATCAAACGGCAGACCAACCGCGTTGCCGTCGGCATCCACCAGCTGCAGCGCATAGGTATCGGTGACGTTCTTCGCAGCGGTCGACAGGTTGACAATGTACAACTGCTGCATGCCGGTCTCGGTCAGCGTAGCAGTAGCCGTCGTGCCGTTGACCGTATACTGCAGCTTCATACCCTCGGTATACACAGCCGCCGACACACGCACCGTCACGATGGATTTCAGCGTATCGCCCAGCGCCACCTGCGCACCAAGCAGCGTTTTCACCGGCCACACGCCGTTTTCTTTTTCGATCACAATATCATTGTTGAACTGATAGATCTCTTCCGTTTGCGGATGCACGATCAGCGTGCCGGCCGGAATCACCAGCGAGCTGTTCTGATCGTATACGTCCCCACCGGCATAGATGAGGAACTTATTCTCGAAGCTGTCCATGCCCCATGTGGCATCGGCGTCGGTCGTGCCGAAGGTGACCGCCGTGGCCACACCGTCGATCAGCACGGTGGTATCGCCGGTGAAATTGCCCCAAGCGGCATCGTAAGCAATGCTCGCACCGCGGATCTCCAAGCCGAAGGTGGTACGGCCGCCCTGATCGACCACCGCAAACACCGAAACGTCCTCGGCGTAAATATCGGTATGTGCCGGCTCATCCGAGCCCTCCTTCACCCACGTGCCGTCCTCGTTATTCAGCACGAAATCGCCCACAAAGCGGATATAGGTGGTATCGTCCACCTGATACTTCGAGCCGTCCGGAATCACAATGGTGGTGGCGGAGGTATAATCCGCACCGGTCAGCATGATCTGGAAGCCCTTGCCGTCGGCATCGTCCAGCTTCTGTGCCTGACAACCGGCCACGTCCACACCGTCGACCTGCACCGTCACAGTGCCGCCGTATACCGTCCAGTCAGCGCCCGGCAAAGCGGTATCGTTGCGCACCCAGATCCACGAACGGGTATTGCCCTCGTTGTATGCAACGCCCTTGATCGTATCGGCCATCACCGACGAATCAATATCAATATACGTCAGCTCCACCACCGGTGCATCCGGATTCACCCACACGCCGTCACGAAGCTCGGCCGAGCTACTTTCGGCCGTCTGGAACACGTTGCCGCCGTCCACGGCCGCCCAGTTGTTGTTCGGATCGATCTGCGTCAGCAAAGCAGCGTTTCCGATTTCCAGAAGTTCCACCGGAATACTGCCGCCAAGAGCGGTGAAGAAGCCCGGATAAGCCACCAGCGTAGCCCCGCGCACCTCAACGATGATCTCGGCATATACGTAGTCAATAATCGTTTCCAGCTTATAGTAGGTACCGTCCGTCAGTGTGCCGTTATGGGCAAACACCCACAGATCGGTCGTGCCCTCCAGCGTCACCTCGCTGAAATCAATGTCGATCTCCTCATAGGTGATCGGGTCGCCGTAGTGCGCGGAATCGGTTTCCGTATCCACGGTCAGCTGTTCGACAAAGCGATACGCGTATTTACCATCCGTCGAGGTGTAGTTTTCATAGGAATATACCGTAAACTCTGTGGGCGGGGTATCGGCAAAGCAGATCCAGCATTCGCCGTTGTCCGGCATAGCCAACAGCACCTCGACATCGCCGTACAGGGTGGAGACCACGCCCTCGGCATGCAGCCACGCATCCACGTACGGCGAATTGGACAGCGCCACCGACACCACGTTGTACGTCGTGCCGCCGTAAGCATAGGTCCACTCGCCCA
>JAFUPS010000212.1 GCA_017481085.1 Clostridia bacterium
TTACCGGTACCGGGAGGGCCAACCAACAGCACGCCCTTCGGCACACGTGCGCCGAGTTCCTTATACTTCTTCGGTGCTTTCAAAAAGTCCACGATCTCCTGCAGTTCCGCTTTTTCCTCGTCTGCACCTGCTACATCATCAAACGTCACGCGCCGCTTATCGTCCGACGGCTTTTTGATGCGAGCCTTGGAGAAGTTGCCCATCATTTTGCTTTCGCCGCCGATGGACTGCATCGTCCGCCGCATTAGGAAGAACAACAGCAGTATCGTAATACCACTGACCAGCAACGTCGGCAGCATGCTGAGAAGCCAGGAGGATTGTCCCTCCGGCTCGTAGTCGTACACGATGTTATTGGCGGTGTTATCGTCCGTGTTGATGGCCGTCACATACGGCTCGATATCGTTGACAAACAGCGATAAGCTGGCGATCGTATAGGTAATCGTGTCCTTATCATCAATTTCCTTATCGCCGTTAATATCCTCGCGATAATCCTCGCGCAGCAGGATGGTCACCTTACCGGTCTTGAAGCTCAGCTTATATTCCTGCACCTGATCGTTTTGGAAATAGCCGATCACCTCGGAATATTTCAAATCGTTATTGCTGCCGCCGCCTCGCGTCATCATCACCACAAACAAGATGATAAGCACCGGGATGATCAGCAAGAACAACCAGCTTTTAGACCGGCGTTCTTCGGGAAGTTGGTTTTGAGGGTCCATGTAGTTCTCCTTTCGGAAGCGTTACTCTGCTTCGTAGACTTCCGGCTTTAACACACCGATGTACGGCAGATTGCGGTACTTCTGTGCGTAATCCAAACCATAGCCTACAATAAATTTATCCTCGATCTCAGCACCGACGTAGTCCGCATGGATATCCACACGGCGGCGAGCCGGCTTATCCAGCAGCGTGCACAGACGAATACTGCGCGGATGACGTGCCGAGAGCGTGTCTAACAAAAAGGACAGCGTCACGCCGGAGTCAAGAATATCCTCAACCACCAGCAGGTCCTTATCCTTCAGCGGACAGGTCAGATCCTTGATCAGCTGTACCTCACCGGAGGTGGAGGTGCCGTCACCGTAGCTGGAAACCGATAGAAAATCCAGCTCGCACGGCACATCAATATGCCGGATCAGATCTGCCATGAATACCAGCGAGCCCTTCAGCACGCCGACAACAAACAGATTTTTGCCTTCATAGTCGGCGGTGATCTGCGCACCCAGTCGCTTGTTGATCTCCGCCAGCTCTGCTTCGGAGATCAGCACCTCGCCAATATTTTCGGATAAGCTCATAACGCTTAAACATCCTTTCTATTATTCCAAGAATTGATTATAGCATACAGGGAATAAAATACCATTAAGAAACTGTAAATTTTTAGCCGTTATGCGTTTGTTCCAGCGGTGCAAACGATGTAAAACCGCCTGACCATGCTGTTTTGACGGTTTTCAGTTCACCATGGCGGTTTTTCGCCACAATGATTTCGGCAACGCCCACCTCGATCTTCTCCGGATCTTTAACCTGGTTTTTGTAGTACTCCGGGCGGTAGATAAACAGCACCTGGTCGGCATCCTGCTCAATAGAGCCGGATTCGCGCAGATCGGAAAGCTGTGGACGCGTGGGATTACTCTTTTCCTTTTCACGGGAAAGCTGAGCGCACACGATGACCGGTACATCCAGCTCCTTTGCCATGATCTTCAGGCTTCGGGTAATATCCGCTACTTCGTTAACGCGGTTTTCGCTTCTCTTTTTGTCGTCGCTGTGCATCAGCTGCAGGTAGTCGACAAATACCGCACCTAAATCCGGCACACGGCGTAAACGCGATTTCATCTCCGGCACGGTAATGCTGGCGGTATCATCCAAATAAATGTTTGCCTTGCTCAGCACGGATGCCGCCACGCCGATACGAGTCCACTCGTCCGGGGTCAGTTCGCCGGTGCGCAGCTTTTTGCTTTCCACCAACGCTTCGGCCGAAAGCAGACGGTTGACCATCTGCTCTTTAGACATTTCCAGGTTGAAAATAGCAACCGTGCGTTTTTCCTGCACAGCAACGTTTCGCGCCAGGTTTAGAATAAAGCTCGTTTTACCCATACCCGGTCGTGCACCGACAATAATCAGGTCGGAGCGGTTTAAGCCGCTGATAACGTTATCGAGATCGGAAATGCCGGTACGAATACCGATATAGCGCTCTCTCTTCTCCGGGTCGGCCATATCGTTGAGAATAGCGTAGTTGGTAACCAGAGTATCCTTGATGTGCTCCAGTTTGCCGCGGGTACGTTCCTTGCGGACGTCGTAGATTTTCTGCTCAGCAGAATCCAACAACACCGCCGGATCAGCATTGCCGTCCATGCAATCATCCAAAATTTCCCGTGCAATGTGAATGAGCTGCCGAATATCGCGCTTGGCACGAACGATCTCGGCATAGTGCTTGGCATTGTTGATGGAAGGCACGATCTGCGTCATCTTGAAAAGATAGTTCTTCCCCTCCTCGCCGGAGAAAAAGCCTTCCGCCTTCAGATCCTCCAGCACAGTGACGAAATCGATCAGTTGATTGAAATTGTTTTTCTGGCGGATGACCCGATAGATTGCCTGATGATCCGGTAAGTAAAAGTAGGAAGGATCCGGCAGGATCTCCATAACCGCATTCAGGCACTCGGCATCAATCAAAATCGAGCCAAGCACTGCCTGCTCTGCTTCCAGGCTATACGGCAGATTCAAATTATCGGTATACCCGGATTTCTTTTCCGACATATCCAAACTCCTTTTGTCCGACTGCTCACTCGCAGACCGACACTGTGATTTTAGCTGTCACACCCTGCGGAAACTTGATCTCCGCCGGATACGAACCAAATGCCTTGGCATCCTCCATAGTGATTTTACGTTTATCAACGTCAATGCCAAACTGCGCCTTAAGCGCCTCAGCCACTTCCTTGACCGTCACCGAGCCGAACAGCTTGCCGTTCTGACCGGCGCGCGCCGTCACCTTTACAACCTTGTCCTTGAGAGCAGCCGCCGCTTCTTCAGCGGCTTTCTTTTCCTGCTCTTGATGATATTTCGCAGACGCGTCACGGTTTTTCAGCTCGTTAAGAGACTGCGCATTAGCCGGAACAGCCAGGTTCTTCGGGAACAGAAAGTTCCGCGCATAGCCGTCAGACACATTGACGAGCTCTCCCTTTTTGCCTTGACCCTTGACATCTTGGTTAAGAATGACTTTCATATAGGTACCTCCTGTTACATATCGGCAAGCTGCCGATCAATTTCTTCTTTCAGTCGAGCGACGACCGCATCCATATCCGTTCCGGGAACTTGCGCGGCTGCCATCGTCATGTGACCGCCACCGCCCAGCGTTTCCATAACCAACTGTACGTTAAAGCGGCCGTACGAGCGAGCGGATATATACACCTTATCGCCATCGATAAACAGTGCAAAGGATGCATCCGTCTCGCGAACAGACAACAGTTCATCCGCCGCCTGCGCCGCCGCTACGCGCACCATAGGGCTTCCCGGTTGCGCACAGGTAGCAATCACCGTATTGCGATACGGCGTGGCGTGTGCAATGATTTCCGATTTCATGTAATACTGCTCGATGCTGACCGCCGAAAGCTTTTTGACCGAGATCGTGTCCGCACCACACCGGCGCAGATATGCCGCCGCCTCAAAGGTGCGCGCACCGGCTTTCATAACAAAGCCGCGCGTATCCAGCATAATACCGGCAAGCAGTGCTTCAGCGTCCAGCTTCTCCAGCGGACGATTATCCAACAGATACGGTAACAGCTCCGCTACCATTTCGGATGCAGAGCTTGCCGTTGGCTCGTGATAGAAAATGACGGCATTATCAATATAATTGACCGCCTTGCGATGATGATCGATCACGATCACCTGAGGAACAGCACGATAGATCTCCTCGGATTCGATCAGCTTCGGTGAATGCGTATCGGTGATGATCAGCACCGTATGCTCATCAATATGATCCTTGGCTGCTTCTTCATCCAACAGCATATACCCACAACCGGCCTGCTCATAACGCTCTACAAGCTCTGGGGCCAGCGTTGTCTGCTTATTGACGATCATATAGGCGTTCTGCCCACGCTGACGAAGAGCTCTGGTTAAGGCCATGCCCGAGCCAAGCGAGTCGAGATCGGAATACCGATGCCCCATAACCAGCACCGTATCGCCGGCATCGAGCAGATCGCTGATGGCGCGAGCCACCACTCTGGTGCGCACCTTGGTGCGACGTTCCGTCCCCTGCGAACGACCGCCGTAGAAATCGTAGCCGCTTTCGGTACGGAGCGCCACTTGATCGCCGCCGCGTCCAAGCGCCATTTCCACCGCTTGCCGTGCTTGCAATTCCGATGCTTTGAAATCCTCGCCGGCTCCGACGCCAACAGACAGCGTTATGCCGGAGATCCCATCATATTCCAGTTCGCGAACAGTCTGCAAAATCGAAAACTTTTCTGCTATCATGCGTTGCAAATCACGATGCTCTACAACGGCCATGAACCGATAAGCATCGTATTTACGGATGATACCGTTCGTCGTACCTATCCAATCCTCTAACAGCTTTTCTATCTGACCGGAAATACGCGCGCGCTCGCTGTCGCGGACGTTCTGAGAAAGTTCCTCCAGATTGTCGATCATGACGATCAGCACGACCGGGCGACTGTTGGCATATTCCTCCGCTGTCAGCTTTAAGGTGGTATCGTCCCAATAATACAGAACGTACCCAAGCTGATCGCCCTCCTCGACCACATCGAGCGATACCGTATATTGACGATCCTGCAAGCGGACGTTTGCCTGCAGATTATCGCGCAGCTCTTGAAAAGCAGTGGCGCCCAGAATGGTTTCTACCGAACGACCGAGCGCCTCTTCGCTACCCGGCACATCCTTGGAAAATCGGCGGTTAAACCACACGATCTCCCCGGTGCCGGATACGCAGACGGCAGCCACCGGCAACGACGACAACGCTTCCTTATCCTTTACGTTCAGGCGGCGCACCAATCGCTTCATCAAACGGTTGACGCGTTTTTGATTGGTGAGCAGATACCACAGCGAAAACACCGCCATGGCCGCCCATAGGGTCAGTTCGATATAGAATAAGGTTGCGTTCCAAAAGGCGGTTGCCGCCACAAATACAGCCGAAACCACCAGCAACAAGACAACCACCGGGCGAATATTCCAGAATTTGTTGTTCACGGCAACTCCCCTCCTTGCTAATTCATTAGATTTCCATGATGACAGGCAGAATCATCGGACTGCGCTTGGTACGCTGGAAAATCAAGCGAGACAAATTATCTCTCACCTGTGCTTTCATCGATGCCCAATCACGATGGTGCGAACGCAGAGACCGTTCCAGTGTGTCGGTTGCGACCTCGCGCAGTTTTTCCATCAACGGCTCTGCATCGCGAACGTACACAAAGCCACGGGATACAATGTCCGGTCCGGAAACCAGCGTACCGGTCGCATTGTCAATCGTCGCAACAACGATGACTAAGCCATCTTCTGCCAAACGGCGGCGATCACGCAGCACAATACTGCCTACATCACCCATGCCAATGCCATCCACCAGCACGCGACCGGCCGGTACCGTTTCGGTCGCACTCATCTTCTCCTGTGTCAGAGAAACCACCTGACCGATATTCGCCAGCATGACGTTCTTGCTATTCATGCCCATTCGCTTGGCAAGCGCCGCATGCTTGCGCAGATGCTTTTGCTCGCCGTGCACCGGCAGGAAATACTTCGGCTTCAGCAGCCCGTGCACGATCTTCAGTTCCTCTTGACATGCGTGCCCGGAGGTATGAACATCGTACATCTTTTCGTAGATGACTTCGCAGCCATGGCGCAGCAATTCGTCTACCACGCGACCGACCGCTTTCTCGTTACCGGGAATAGGTGTCGCCGAGATAATAATGCAGTCGTCCGGCCCCACCGTTACCTGACGATGATCCTCAAAAGCCATGCGCGAAAGCGCCGCCATCGGCTCGCCTTGGCTACCGGTAGTGATGAGCGTTACGCGGTTTTTGGGATATTGGCGAATCTGATCCAGCTCGATCAACGTGTTCGCCGGAACGGACAGATAACCAAGCTCGGTGGCAATCTGCACCAGATTGATCATACTGCGACCGGACACCGCCACCTTGCGACCTTCGCGCGCCGAGGCATCGATGATCTGCTGAATGCGGTAAAGGTTAGAGGAAAACGTTGCAACGATCACACGTTTATCCTCCGCTTGATGGAACAGATTAGAAAAACTCTGCCCCACAATGCTTTCGCTTGGCGTATAGCCCGGGCGCTCGGCATTGGTGGAATCGGCCATAAGTGCCAGCACGCCCTCGTTGCCGATAGCGCCCATGCGCGCCAGATCCATCATACCACCGCTGATCGGCGTGCAGTCGATCTTAAAGTCGCCGGTGTGCACCACGTAGCCCTGTGGCGTTTTGATGCCCAGCGCCATCGCATCCGGAATGGAATGGTTGACGTGAATAAACTCAACCGATAAATTCTTGCCAAACAGCACCACGCTACCGGCCGAGATCTCGTGCAACGGCACACTGCCTGCCAGCCCGGCCTCTTTCAGTTTGTATTCCACCATCGCCAGCGTCAGCTTTGCACCGTAAATCGGCAGCTTGACCTCGCGCAGCAAATACGGCAGACCGCCGATGTGGTCCTCGTGAGCATGTGTCAACACGATGCCGCGAATGCGATCGACGTTGTTGATGACGTGCGTGAAATCCGGCAGAACCACGTCGACACCAAACATATCGTCGTCCGGAAACGCCATGCCACAGTCGATGAGCAACGCATCGTTCTCGTACTCGACCATAGTCATATTTTTGCCGATCTCGTTTAACCCGCCCAGGAACGTGATCTTGACCGGGGATTTCGGCGTGGTATCAACCGCTTTTTGCTTTTTCTGATGCGGCTTATTATTCTGTTTCTTAGACTTCGCCGGCTGTTGCTTAACCGGCGGTGCCGACACCGTTACCGTTTTTGTCGGCTGCGACGCCTGCTTTTTGTTTTGCTTTTGCGCCGCATTCTTGGCTTTTTGAGACGGCTTTGCCGGTTGCGACGCCGGTTGTTGCTTCTTTTCCGGCATCTTCGGCTGTTCTGTCGTCTGCGCCTTTTTCTTACCGCGCTTCGCCACTTTTTTGCTCGCCGGCTTTTTTTCTTCGATCGGTTTGGTGTGTTGACTCTTGACGGCCGATTTTTCAACCGGTAACACGCGTTCGGTTCGCGGCGCGATCGGGTCCGGGATCGGATCGATCGGTTGGGCCAGGCTCCATTGTGCCGCGCGGCGACGCAAGCTCATTTGCTCTTCCTGCTGTGCAGCAGCAGCAATATCGTCATAGCCCCTATTCTTGTTGTTCTGACTCAAAATGTTCCTCCTTTTCCGGGCAAAAGCGGCTCCGATACCTTGCTCCCTTACAGCAAGGCCACCGCCTTTGTCCAATCTACATATAAAACGCAAAATGCGTCAACCGTCACAAGACAGTCCACGAGTCATTTCGTGGACTGGTATATCAAGATACATTATAACCTTATAAATAGCGAATGTCAACCTTTTCCGCGTGTATATTAGTATAGTCTGCGAAAATGTTTTTTATCTTGCATGCTGCAAAAAATGTGCTATAATGAATACAAGAACTCTGCAAGGAGAATGCCTATGAAAAAGGTTTTCATGTTTACCGATGGTGCTTGCTCCGGCAATCCCGGACCGGGCGGCTGGGGTACGATCCTTCGCTACGGTGATGCCGAAAAAGAGCTTTCCGGCGGCGAAGCGCAAACCACCAATAACCGCATGGAGTTGCTGGCCGTTATTAACGGTCTGGCCGCACTGAAAGAGCCGTGCGAGGTGACCATCCAAAGCGATTCGCGCTACGTGGTAGACGGCATCGAAAAAGGCTGGGCGCGGTCGTGGAAGCGTAACGGTTGGCGCAAAGCGGACAAAAAGCCGGCGCTTAATGCCGATTTGTGGGAGAAGCTTCTCACATTACTGGATATCCATGCCGTGAATTTCATTTGGATCAAAGGCCATGCCGGGCATCCGGAAAACGAGCGATGCGACCAGCTTGCCGTTGCTCAAAGTATGCAACACAAATAAGAAAAAGACACCGAAGCCGGTGTCTTTTTTCAAACGGATTTTTAAACTATGCTAAAACGCTCAGAGAAATTAACATTGGTGTGACACTATCCTGCCGGTCGATCTCCAAAATCAAGCGATTGACCGCCTCCGGCTGTTCGCCGGCGACAATCGTCACCTCGGCCGAGCGTCCATCGACCTTCAAAAGCGGCGCATTGACACATTCATTCACAAACACGTGGTGAGGACCGCTGACGCTCCACCCTTCCGGCAGATGCCATTTAAAAGAATATACCGCCTGCGTGCTGTAGTGGTTCTTTTGCGAAAGCGTAATCTTGCACTTAAGCTCTTCGCCCGCTTTCAAAATCGGTGCACGGTCGAACTCAACAACGGCATCTTCAAAAACTCCTTCGGCCACAAACGAATAAGGTGATCGTGCAAACGTCTTTTTCACAAAATCATCGCCACAGAAATCCTCGACGGCCACGCGACTGTAGTCGTCTGCGCCATCACCGATCACCACTTCGATTTGCTTTACCCAGCCGGCATAAACGTCCATGTTACAACGCGTCATGCCGGGAATCTGCCGCATGACGCATTCGGTCAGCTCCGCACAGCTGCTCAACGTATACCAGCGCCCGGTGATAAGCGCCACCGTGACGATCTTATCGCCCACATGTTGCCGCCAATCCTCCGGAATAAACGCGGTGCCGTGCATAATTCCCAGCAACGCACCCACCGTTGCCGCCGTGCAATCGGTGTCGTCGCCGCAGTTGATGGCGATGATCATGCATTCCTTAAAATCGTTGCCGCCATACAACAGACCAATAACAGCGTAGGCAATATTGGCTGGTGCTTGAAACCACCCGAGGTCACCGTTTTCCCGCAGAACCGCCACACGGGCTTCCTGCCACGTCTTACCGTCGTCATAAGCGGTAATCGCCACGTTAACGCAACGTGCCACCAGGCAATCTGCCGGGATTTTGGAGAGCCCGATTTTTAGCAATGCGCGGATATCGTCGACGACAAACGCCGCGCTTTCCATCGCTGCTACAAAAATAGCGGCGTACGTTCCTTCGCCAAATCCATGGTCTACGCTGGCATCCTCGTACGCCAGCCGCACGGCGTTCTCCACACACCCCGGATTGGTACAAGCCCAGATCTCCGTGCGGATCCACGCACCGTTGGAGTGCATCCACTCATCGTTATGCAGTGCGCCGGACATCGGCGGCAACATGCCGTTGCGCAGGTTGGCTTTGCAAATACCGTATTCGTTCCAGTTCGGACCGATCAGATCCAGCCAATATTCCGCTAAAATCCGACCATTCAGCTTATCCGGGCCGTGATCCTCCAGCGCTTTCAACCAAACGATCTGCAAATCCAAATCGTCGTTCGGCAGCACGGTGCCTTCAGGCGTGGAAAACCCTTTTACGTCCTGCATTTCACGGCGGCCCTCGTACGGTGCACCCATAGTACCGCCAATGTTCTTGCCGATCCAGCAAGCGTGAATCTTATCGCGTAATGTGTTTTTGTTGAAATAAATAGGAATGTTCATGACATCAGCCCCTTTCACTCTCAGTATATCAACCCACGCTATCGCCTTCTAACGAAAAGAGGTCAAAAACTATGCCAAATCGCTCAAATCAACTTCCGACCGTCTACATGCACGCGCAACCGGTGCTGCCGGTGTATCCCTCCCCGGGATTGGAAGCCGGCGAATTGACGATCTTGGACGTCACCTATCTTCATTTTCACAGTCTGCTGGAGATCGGCGTGTGCGTCAGCGGTGAAGGCGTTTGCTATATTGATGATGAGGAACAACCTTTTAAGGCCGGCGATATCCAAATCATATTCCCGTTCCAACGCCATTTGTCCAAAAGCACCGGTGTTGGGTCCTGTAAATGGTATTGGCTTTACATAGATGCAGCGGATATCCTTTCACAAAGCGGCGGTCTGAGCGCCGCAGAAGCCATACATCTCCTACGTGAAGATATGGCTATCTCCGGCATCATAGATGCCCGGCGCTATCCGCGCGTCTGCCAACTGTGCGAACGCATCATGGGTGCGCTGGCCGATCCGAATCCTCGCCAAAAATATCGGGAAGCACACTTCTATACCGACGTACAGGCGCTGATTCTTGAGATGTGTGACCGTTCGGTCGGTCTACCGAAAATTCATACGGTTTCCGACGACGGCCTGCAACAACTGACGCCGGCGTTTGAAGCTATTAAGAACGGCTTAGAAGCCGGACGCCTTCCGGCTGTTGGCGAGCTGCCTGCCCTATGTGGTATGAGTGTCGCCACGTTCCGTCGAAAATTCAAGGTTGCCACCGGACAATCGGCCAAGGATTATTTGACGGCGTGCAGCATTCGTCAAGCCGGTAAATTCTTGCTGTCTACCGATAAAAAAGTGATCGAGATTGCCGATGCGGTGGGGTTTGAAAACATTTCCGGATTTAATCGCAGCTTTTTAAAAAACACCGGTCTTACCCCAAGTGAATACCGAAAGCTCAACCGCAAGTAAAAAAGACCGCCGTTGGCGGTCTTTTTTTAAATTCGAGTATCCAGAATTTGGCGGTATTGGTCGTAAAATTGTTCCCACGTTCCGTCATCCATGCTTTCACGGATGCGCTCCATCAGCGTATTATAAAAGTGGAGATTATGCACAACACACAGCCGCATAGCCAGCATTTCATTTGCTTTAAAAAGATGGCGGATATAAGCACGCGAATGGTTGCGGCAGGTCGGGCAAGTACAAGTCTCGTCGATCGGGGCCGTATCCTTGGCGTATTTTTCGTTATTGAGGTTGCGACGTCCCGCCCACGTAAATACGTGCCCATGGCGGGCATTTCGCGGCGGCATGACGCAATCAAACAGATCGACGCCGCGGTGCACCGCCTCCAGAATGTTGACCGGTGTTCCAACGCCCATCAGATAACGAATCTTATCCGTCGGCATGTACGGCTCAACCTGCTCGATGACGTGGTACATCACCTCGGTCGGCTCACCGACCGCTAAGCCGCCTATGGCATAACCGTCAAGCCCCATCGTAGCGATCTCTTTCATGTGTGCCACGCGCAGATCGTCGTACACACAGCCTTGGTTAATACCGAACAACAGCTGCTGCTTGTTGATGGTTTCCGGCAAACTGTTGAGTCGCGCCATCTCCTTTTGGCAACGTTCCAGCCACCGCGTGGTGCGAGCACAGGAAGCGGCGGAATACGCATGATCAGCCGGGTTTTCTACGCACTCATCAAACGCCATAGCGATGGTGGATGCCAGATTTGATTGAATTTGCATGCTCTCCTCCGGCCCGATAAATAAGCGGGTGCCGTCGATATGGGATGCAAATTTCACGCCTTCCTCGGTGATTTTGCGAAGATTAGCAAGCGAGAACACCTGAAATCCACCGCTATCCGTTAAGATCGGACCGCGCCAGCCGGTAAATTTGTGCAGACCGCCAAGCTCGTGCACCAGCTTATCGCCCGGGCGCAGATGCATGTGATACGTATTGCACAGCATTACCTGGCATCCGACCTCGCGCAGATCGCCGGCATCCAATCCGCCTTTGATTGCGCCGCAGGTTGCCACGTTCATAAACGCCGGCGTTTGCACCGTTCCATGCACGGTTTCAAACTCGCCGCGTCGTGCGTAACCGATTTTTTTGAAAACTTTCATATAAAGTACTTCCCCTTTACAGATACGACCGAACTTTTATAAAATCGCCATCGCATCACCGAAGCTGAAAAAGCGGTACTTTTCCGCCACGGCGTGCTTGTAGGCGGCCATGGTGTTCTCATACCCGGCAAACGCGCTGACCAGCATGATGAGCGTGCTTTCCGGCAGATGGAAATTGGTGATCAATCCGTCAAGCACCCGGAACGAATATCCCGGATAAATAAAGATTTCCGTCCATCCCTCCTGCGGATGGATCTCACCGTCTTGCATACCAATGCTCTCCAACGTCCGGCAACTGGTAGTACCCACCGCAATCACGCGTTTTCCGGCTTTTTTGGTGCGATTGATCAGCTCTGCCGTTTCCTTTGAAAGCTCGTAATGTTCCGCGTGCATTTTGTGGTCTGTAATGTCGTCTACCTTTACAGGGCGGAAGGTGCCGAGACCGACATGGAGCGTTACAAAACCGATGTTCACGCCCTTGTTTTTAAGCTTTTCCAGCAATTCCGGCGTAAAATGCAGCCCTGCAGTAGGAGCGGCCGCCGAGCCGAGCTCGCGGGAATACACCGTTTGGTAACGTTCCTGGTTTTCCAGACGCTCGGTGATATAAGGTGGCAACGGCATCTGCCCGATCTCTTCCAGAATGTTATAGAAATTCCCGTCGTAATGAAATTTTACCAAACGGTTGCCTTCATTGACGATCTCCAACACCTCTGCCGTCAACTTGCCTTCGCCGAAAATCAAGGTATCCCCTACCTTGGCATGACGGCCCGGACCGGCCAATACCTCCCACACGTCATCGCCGGACGTGTGCAATAACAGCAGCTCCACTGCCGATCCGCTGATCTGGCGCGTGCCGTAGATACGTGCCGGTAATACACGGCTGTCGTTCAAAATCAGGCAATCGCCCTCTTCCAGCATATCCGCAATATCATAAAAATGCATATCCTGCGTCCGACCGGTTTGGCGATCCATCATTAACAAGCGAGAGTGATCACGCGGTTCCAGCGGATGTTGCGCGATCAGCTCCGTCGGTAGGTCGTAAAAATAATTGCTTGTTTTCGTCAGTTGTTCCATAATGCCCTCGTTTTGGTAAAAAATCCAACTATTTTCGCAAATTTCCTTGTGGAAACCATTTGACATATTCGTCATAAAATGCTATCATATATTGGTATATATATTATATACACTTTTTTCCATAAAGGCAAGAGCAGAAAGGAAGATTTTCATGAATTTCAAAGTTGGTATTATCGGATGCACCGGCATGGTGGGCCAGCGCTTTGCTACCCTGCTGGAAAACCATCCGTGGTTTACGGTCACGGCGTTGGCTGCCAGCAGTAATTCCGCCGGCAAGACCTATAAAGAGGCTGTAGGTAAACGTTGGGCCATGACCACCCCGATGCCGGAAAAATACGCAGATATGATCGTTATGGATGCCGCTGACATTGAAGCCGTCACCGCTAAAGTAGACTTCTGCTTCTGTGCGGTCAACATGCCCAAGGCTGACATCCTTGCGTTGGAAGAAGCCTACGCCAAGGCTGAATGCCCAATCGTTTCCAACAACAGCGCTAACCGCTTCACCCCCGACGTGCCGATGATTATTCCGGAGATCAACCCGGAGCATATCGAGATCATTCCGGCACAGCGTAAACGCCTGGGCACCAAGCGAGGTTTCATCGCCGTGAAATCCAATTGCTCGCTGCAGAGCTACGTACCGGCTTTGTTCCCGCTTTCGAAATATGGCTTGAAGCGCGCGCTCGTCTGCACCTACCAAGCAATCTCCGGTGCCGGCAAGACCTTTGAGACCTGGCCGGAAATGGTGGATAACGTCATCCCCTACATTGGCGGCGAGGAAGAAAAATCCGAGCGCGAGCCGCTCAAGATCTGGGGTAAGGTCGAAGGCGACAAAATTGCCTTGGCTGATACGCCGGCCTTCACTGCGCAGTGCCTGCGCGTGCCGGTGACCGACGGTCACTTTGCCGCCGTGTTCTGCGATTTCGAAAACAAGCCGACCAAGGAACAGATCATCGAAGATTGGGCGAATTTCGCAGGACGTGCGCAGGAACTGAATTTGCCGAGCGCACCGAAGCAGTTCATTCACTACTTCACCGAAGACAATATGCCGCAGACGAAGCTGCACCGCAACCTCGAAAACGGCATGGCGGTCTCCGTAGGCCGCCTGCGTGAGGATTCGCAGTACGATTACAAGTTCGTCGGTCTCTCCCACAACACCCTGCGCGGTGCGGCAGGCGGCGCCGTTTTGCTGGCCGAACTACTGTGTGCCGAGCACTATATCTAACACCAACTTGAAACGGAGGTTTCTTTTATGAGCAAAAAGCCGATCTTTACCGGTGCTGGCGTGGCGATCGTCACCCCGATGAATCCGGATGGCAGCGTCAATTTCGACGTGTATCGCGACCTCATTGAAGACCAGATCAAAAACGGTACCGATGCTATTATCGCATGCGGCACCACCGGTGAATCCTCCACGCTCGATCATGAAGAGCACGTGGAAGTGATTCGCGTCGCCGTCAAACAAACGGCTGGCCGCGTGCCAGTGATTGCCGGTACCGGCTCTAACGATACCGCTTACTGCATCAAGCTCTCCAAGGAAGCAGAAGCTTTGGGCGCGGATGCGTTGTTGCTGGTTACCCCTTATTATAACAAAACCTCGCAACGCGGTTTGATTGCGCATTACACCGCTGTTGCCAACGCGGTAAAGCTCCCGATCATTCTGTATAACGTTCCTTCGCGCACCGGCGTAAACATTTTGCCGGAAACGGTGATCGAGCTGTCCAAAGTGGAAAATATCGTTGCCCTGAAGCAGGCGAACAGCGATTTCTCCGCAACGGCACAGATCGCCGCCGGTTGCGATATCGATATCTATTCCGGCAACGACGACCAAATCGTCCCGATTCTGTCGCTGGGCGGCAAAGGTGTGATCTCGGTGCTGTCTAACGTTATCCCGCGCGAAACGCACGATATCTGCCAGAAATGGTTTGACGGTGACACTGCCGGTAGTCTGGAGTTGCAGCTGAAATATCTGGAGCTGGCCAATATGCTGTTCTGCGATGTCAACCCCATTCCGGTCAAAGAAGCCATGAATATGCTCGGTTGGGATTGTGGCGACTGCCGCATGCCGTTGTATCCGATGGACGACGCGCACAAAGCTAAGCTGGCAACCACCCTAAAAAAGTACGGTCTTATCAAATAAGAGTTCCGCTGAAAGGAAGTTGAACTCCCATGACAAGAATTATTTTATGCGGCTGCAACGGCAAAATGGGCCGCATGCTTACGCAATGCATTGCCGCCCGTGACGATTGTGAGGTCGTTGCCGGTTTCGACGTCAACACCGCCTCCACCGCCGGTTACCCGGTGTTTAATACCCCGGAAAACTGCTCGGTAGAAGCCGACGTAATTATTGATTTCTCGCATCCGAGCAGTCTGAAAAACGTGCTGTCCTTTGCGAAAAGCCGCAACATTCCCGCGGTGATCTGCACGACCGGACTCTCGGAGGACGACAAAGCCATGATGGCCACTTTTGCCGCCGATATCCCGGTGTTCTTCAGCGCGAACATGTCTATCGGCGTCAGCCTGCTGGCCGAATTGGCCCGCAAAGCCGCCAGCGTGCTGGGCAACGATTTCGACGTGGAAATTATCGAAAAACACCACAACCAAAAGGTGGATGCCCCTTCGGGCACGGCGCTGATGCTGGCAGACGCTGTGAAAGACGGCTTGAGCTACGAGCCGACCTACGTCTACGAACGGCAGTCTAAGCGCGAAAAACGCGATCCGCACGAGATTGGCATCTCCGCCATCCGCGGCGGCACCATCGTCGGTGAGCACGATATTCTGTTCTGCGGACGTGATGAGGTTATTACACTCTCCCACCATGCCGCCTCCAAGGAGTTGTTCGCCGTTGGCGCTATCAATGCCGCGCTATTCCTGTGTGGCAAGCCGGCCGGCATGTACAACATGCGCGATTTTGTAAGCGCCGTCTAACCGAATTTCCATAAAAATAAGGAGCTGCTTTCGCAGCTCCTTATTTTTATTACGCTTCGTCTGTGGCAGAGGGATCGTACTCGTCTTCCTCGACGATATCCGTTTCCCATTCATCCGGGTCACCGCTGGCTGTAAGCACAGAGGCTACAGCCAATCGACGGAGCTCCAGCTCCGGGCTGATATAAAACTTCATGGCTTTTTCCTCCGTTCTTACAGCTTATCCACGGCCTGCGCGTACAGCACCAGACCGATCATCAGATTGCGGAAATTAACCGATTTGGCACTGTTGTTGATAACCGTGCGTGCCACCGAGCAAATACTGATGTTATTGATCGTCAGGCTACCGTCAATCACAACGGTATGTGCTGCATCGAGATCGACTGCCTTCACGTCGGCGATTTCGGCGTAGTAATAGCCGTTTTTGTGCGCCTTCAGCGTCTGTGCAACGCCGTCAATGGTAATGACGGTATCGGCCGACTTGACAAAGAAACGCACGCTGGTGGTGGTTTTGTGCACCAGCGAATATCCAACGAAATCATCGCTCGATCCGGTCTTGCTGATCGCGTAACCGTCCAGATTGTTAATTTGCGCACGGAAGACTTCCGTCTCGCTCTTGTCGAAGCGATCGGCATCCGCCAGCGCAGCGTTAGCAAACAGCGGTGCCTCTGCAAAATCACCGCCATCATCCGAGAGGAAGTAGTACTGCGCGTGCGTACCGTAGTTAAGCATCGCCTTAGCGGCCGCTTTCTCGGTATCGGTAGCGCTGCCTGCGATAACGCCATCGGCATTTTGCTTCACCGAATAATCGGGTGCGGCATAGCCGGTATAGCTGTTATCGTACAGCACGACCGAGCGATCCACGCTATCTGCCAGATCCAGTTCTGTGGTGATGGTATTGGCCATCTGCGCAGCCACCACAGCAACCGGGGCGCTGTAAACGCTCATAACGCCGTCATTGCTTACCGCTGTTGCCGACACAAACGGCACCGTCTGGGTTTTGCCGTCGATCGTCAGGTTGATGTTTGCACCGGTCAGATAACCGTTTTCCACCAACACAGTCGGTACCTGGAAATGGTAGTCCAGATAGATCTGCTCATTCAGCGTTGCCTGCGTACCGGTGAACTTGATCGCGTCCGTTTCGATAATAGAAACGTCATCGATATAGAACGAGCCGGAAACCGCTGCACCGGTGCTCGTATCGCGGAAACCGATGTATACGTTGCTGCTGGCTGCCTTCGCTTCGAAATAGCGGCACACACGCACCCATTTACCGGTCGCGCAGGAAATACTCTTTTGGTTCCAGCCCTCCGAGCCGCCTGACACAAACACGTCGACCTTCAAGTTGCTGCCCGGCACGATATACATCCAGAAGGATACCTGATACCATTTCCCGGGAGTCAGCGCAGAATTGACACCGTAGGAGGAAATATAGTCCGGATTGGCGACGCCCTCTTTATAACCCGGGCGAATAACTGCCACTTTGTTGGCCACTTCTTCTGCCTCGTTGCCGGTGTTGTTGACAAAGTTCCAGCCAGCCGCCGTATCAAACGCGCCGGCCGGCAGCATATTTTTGCCTTCCAGCGATGATTGCAAGGAATAGTCACCGTTATGATCCGCAGGGACGTGGGAACGTACCAGCGAAATGTTGTCGATATAGATACTGCCGGTGGTACCGGTCGTATCGTAGTTGCGATAACCGATCGCAATCCGGCCGGCGGTATGTGTCGAGAACGATACCGTCTGCTTCACCCAACCGTCGGTATTCGCAGTCACCGAACTGGAAAGCGCATAGTCCTTCCATCCCGGCAAAGCTTTTGTGCCGGCAGCCGTCATATAGAGGTTGAAACGCAGGGCATCTGCGTTAACAACCTTTACCCAGAAAGAAAGCGTGTAGATAGAGTCTGCTTCCACGGCAATCTCAGCGCTTTGCAGATAGGAGGACAAGCCCTTCGTAATTTCGATGTGCCCCACACCGCCGGAGATATAACTGTTACCGACGTTTGTAAAGTTCAGCGTGCGGCTGTAATCTAAACCGGGATTTTTATGGAGGTTGCCCTCTACCGTTTCGGCAGGCATGCTCATATCGCCGATGTGCATCAAAGACATATCATCCACGTATGCCACGCCGTTACTCGCCGCCGAGGTATTAACTGTAAACTGAAAAATACCGGTGTTTTCTTTGGCGTAGACGTCAATGGAAATCAGCTTCCACTCGCCCTTGGTATTTCCCGTGGGGAACAGATCGTACGCCGTCTCCTGCACTCCCCAACTGTTGGTAAACTGAACGTACGACAGACGAACGTCGCCGGACGTGTTCGGGTTGTACACCCAGAAGGAAAACCGATACGTCTCACCGCCGACGATGTTGTAGGCTGTATAGGTCGCCAACTGCGTAGAGCCGCTGACCGGTGCCGGAAGCATCAACGATTGACTGCCGGTACGTGCATAAGCGGTGGATACAGAGCCCTTGCCGCCCCAGTTGGAAACCAAGGACGCCTGCTCAAACGAGCCATCGTTAATCAATTCCTGATTGTATTCTTCCGGACATGCATCCACCGTGTTGGCGGCAATCATGTGAATCTCGGTCGCATCGCAGAAGCCGTTGTTATTAGCGTCGTTATGCACGTGCTTGGTCAGCACCACGTCGTCTACATAGGCGGTTGCACCGTCGGTGTTGTTGATAAACTGGAACTGTACGTTCGTCATAGCATCGCTATCGGTTTTAAACAGGACCGTCGCTTGCTTCCACGCGCCGTTGGTATTATCGTAAGTGACCTTAAGCGATTTGCCGCCAAGATTGGTGCTTGCCGCGGAATCATAGCCATACGCATATAGCTGCAGCGTTGTCGCAACTGAGGTGCTGTATCGATAAGACAGCACGTAAACCGTATTGGCCTCCAAGCCCACCAGCTTGCGCGCATAGCACGAGCCGGTCTCACGGGCCAGACGCAATGCGCCGATACCGCGATAGGTCGCCGCAGACGAAACGCTGCTGCCGGTGCCTTCCATCAGCCAGCCGTGAGTACCTTCAAAGCTGCCGATCACGATCTCGTTTGAGACAACAGACTCGTCCACGATGCCACCGCAAACCGTGCTGCGGTCACCACCGAAGATGGCAAGCTCCATATCGCATTCGTTATCACTGTCAA
>JAFUPS010000213.1 GCA_017481085.1 Clostridia bacterium
AAGCCGAGCAGCAGGAACAGCAGCCATGCTAAGCCGCCGCCAAGCCCGGCCAGCCACAGCTTTTTGCCGCGAATGTTAAACAGAAGTCCAAACCCGATGGTGCCGCCGAACGCCGCCAGCACCTCGCCGAGCTGTTGCCATCCAAACATCACACAACACCTCCAAACAGAAACACCGTCAGCACATAGCCGCAGGCGATCGCCGCCGCCAGCAACACCGCTTCGATGGAGCGCAGAATGCCGGTGATGGTGTCGCCGGTGAACAGATCGCGCAACGAGTTGGTGAGACCGACACCGGGGATAAGTGTCATGATATTGCCGATGATGACGTTATCGGGTGTGGCGATCAGCCCCCATTTGGTGGCGGCAAAGGCCAGCGAGCAGGCAAGCAACGAGCACAAAAACCGCCCCAGAACCTTGTTCACCGTAAAGTGAGAAACCAACTGCGCCAACGCACCGCTGAGCAGCGCGATCACGATGGCCGTCACGCATTCGGCCGCATTCCAACCGCCGAAGAACAGGCAGAACGGGCCGACGATAACGCCGAAAAAGAGGATCTGCGCCCATGCGGGATAGGACTGCATGGCGGTAATTGCGGCCAACCGTTCACGGATCTCCTCGTAGGAGGGGGTGGTGGCGGTAATATCCCGGGCCAGCGCATTGAGCTTATCCAGCTTTTCAAGGTCGGTGCCGGAGTTGCGCATACGGCGGGATTGAGTGAGAATATTGTCGTTCGGCATCTCGACCGAAACGATAATGTGCGAGGTAGTGGCGAACACGTCGGTGCGCACCGCACCGTAAGCGGTGCAGATACGCGTAACGCTTTCCTCTACACGGTGGATCTCGGCGCCGGCCATGGTCATCTGCTGCGAGATCTCCATAATGGCGCCCAGAAGCTGCTTGGTCATATCGTTATCCCTCGATCTTTTCAAAATCGGAGGCAGGATGCTTGCACAACGGGCAGACGAAATCGGCCGGCAGCTCCTCGCCCTCGTATTCGTAGCCGCACACGGTGCAGCGCCACACGGTTTTGTTGGTTTTCGGCGCTTCCGGCTTTGGCTTGATGTTGCTGTGATAATACGCATAGGTGGCCGAGGGTGCATCGCTTAAGACCTCCATATCTGTCACCGCGGCGATGAACAGCGTGTGCGTACCGAGGTCCACCGTCTCTTGCACCCAGGCGGAAATGAAGCCGTTGGTGCCGGCGGTGATAATGGCCGTGCCGTTATAGCCGCGCTTCCAATCGGTGAAGCCGGCAAATTTATCGGTATCCCGCCCCGATTGGAAGCCGAAACGCTGGAACAGTGCAAACGGTGCTTGCTCCGATAAAATCGACACGGTAAACTTTCCGGTTTTGGCAATCATATCGTGCGTGTGATTTTGCTTGTTGACCGCGATGCTGATACGATTTGGCTCGGACGTCACCTGAATGGCGGTGTTAATGATGCAGGCGTTGTCCTTGCCGTCCTCGTTGGCAGACAGCACGAACAAACCGTAGGACAGCTTGAACATGGTTTTCGGATCCATAGCACAATCTCCTTTTCAAAAAAAGTGGCGGCAGAGAAGCTCTCTGCCGCCGATAATGTTACTTGCGAGCGATGACGTCCTTCGCCTTGGCGGCGATATTCGCGGCACACAGGCCATATTTTTCCAGTACCTTGACGGCGGCACCCGATTTGCCATAGGCATCCTCCACACCTACGCGGAGCATCGGTACCGGCGTGGTCTCCACCAGCACCTCTGCCACGGCAGAGCCCAGACCGCCGATCACGCTGTGTTCCTCCGCGGTGACGATAGCGCCGGTTTCGGAAGCGGCTTTCACGATGATCTCTTTGTCGATCGGTTTGATGGTCGCCATGTTGATAACACGTGCCGAGATGCCCTCAGCCTTGAGGTTTTCGGCGGCGATCAGTGCCTCGTTGACCATCAGACCGGTAGCGATGATGGTGACGTCGTTGCCTTCGGTGAGCTGAACGCCCTTACCGATCTCAAACGGATAATCATCATCGAAGATCACCGGCACGGCCAGACGACCGAAGCGCAGATAGAACGGCCCGTCGTTTTCGGCGGCGGCAAACACAGCCTTTTTGGCTTCCGTTGCATCCGCCGGGTTGATGATGGTCATGCCCGGGATGGTGCGCATCAGCGCGATATCCTCATTGCACTGGTGAGTAGCACCGTCCTCACCGACCGACAGGCCGGCGTGGGTCGCACCGATCTTGACGTTGAGGTGCGGATAACCGATGGAGTTGCGCACCTGCTCGAACGCACGGCCGGCGGCGAACATCGCAAAGGAGGATGCAAACACCGTCATGCCGGCAGCCGCCATACCGGCGGCTACGCTCATCATGTTGCCCTCGGCGATACCGCAATCAATAAAGCGGTCCGGGTAGGATTTCTTAAACATACCGGTTTTGGTAGCGGCCGCGAGATCGGCGTCCAGCACCACGAAATTCGGATTGACCTCTGCCAGGTCGCACAGCGCCTGACCGTACCCATCACGGGTAGCCTTTTTCACGATTTCTGCCATGTTGATCACGCCTCCTCGTACGCCGTGAGCGTCGCGTTCAGCTCGCTCATTGCCGCTTCATACTGCTCGTCGTTGGGGGCAACGCCATGCCAACCGACGGAATTTTCCATAAACGAAACGCCCTTGCCCTTGACGGTGGTCATCACGATCGCCGTCGGCTTGCCCTTCACTTCCTTGGCGTTGTTCAGAGCCGCCTCGATCTGATCGAAATCGTGACCGTCGATCACGATGGTGTTGCAACCGAACGCCGCGAACTTCTCCGGGATCGGGTAGGGGGAGTTGACCTCCTCGATGGTGCCGTCGATCTGCAGGTTATTGTTATCGACGATGATAACGAGGTTGTCCAGCTTTTTGGCGGCGGCGAACATGGTCGCCTCCCACACCTGGCCTTCTTCGATCTCGCCATCGCCCAGCAGCGCATACACACGGTAGTCTCTGCCGGTCATTTTAGCGGCCAGCGCCATACCGGCAGCGGCCGAAACGCCCTGTCCCAGCGAACCGGTGGACATATCCACGCCGGGGGTACCTTTCATGTCCGGATGGCCCTGCAGCATCGCACCGAGGTGACGCAGCTTGCCGATCTCTTCTACCGGGAAGTAACCTTTATCGGCGAGCGCGGCATACAGCGCCGGTGCGGCATGACCTTTGGAAAGCACAAAGCGATCGCGGTTCGGATCGTGCGGATCGGCCGGATTCACATTCATCTCCACGTTGTAGAGATACGCCAACATATCCGCCGCCGACATCGAGCCGCCCGGATGACCGCTTTTGGCGGCGTGGGTACCTTCTACGATGAGCATACGCAGCTTGGTCGCGGTGATGTTGAGCTGTTTTTTGGTGGTTGCATTCATCGTAACATCTCTCCTTTTGGGAAAAATTTCATTCGTCTAACAGTATAGCATACTTTTTGCGGAATGTCTTGTATTTTTTAAAAAATATTTCAATATTTTTTCGACTTGCGTTTTTAAGCGGCAACGTATATAATGTCTGTAGAAAATAGGGGAGGCATTCGTATGGATCTGACCGAAAAAACCTTGGAGCAAAACGTGCTGTTAAACGGCCGTATCCTCAAAATGCACGTCGATAAAGTGGAACTGCCTAACGGCGAGCTGGCCGAGCGTGAGGTAGTGGATCATCCGGGCGGTGTGTGCGTGGCACCGTTGACGGCGGAGGGAGACCTTCTGTTTGTGCGGCAGTTTCGCTATCCGTATGCCGAGGTGGTGCTGGAGCTGCCGGCCGGCAAGCGTGATCCCGGCGAGGATCCGTTGGCAACCGGCATCCGTGAGTTGCAGGAGGAGACCGGTGCTACCGCCGACCGCATGATCGAGCTGGGCTGCTGCTATCCGTCGCCGGGATATACGTCGGAGATCATTTACCTGTTCGGTGCCACCGGCCTGCACATGGGAGAGACGCATCCGGACGACGACGAGTTTTTAGAGCCGGAACGCATTCCGCTGGAGATAGCGGTGGAAATGGTGATGAACGGTGTGATCACCGATGCCAAAACGCAAATTCTCATCCTGAAGCTGTGGAAGCTCCGCATGGAGGGTGAACTATAACAAAACGTCCTATCCGGGTGGATAGGACGTTTTTGATTATCGCAGAATTTCCAGCTTGATAAGGCTGGTGTTGCCGGAGGTGCCGTTGGTCACACCACCGGTGATGACCACGCGATCGCCCGGCTTGGCAATGCCGCTGGCGCGGGCTTCGATCATGGCGTGGTAGAACAGCACGTCGGTCGATTGGAATTCCTCCGGGCACAGCACCGGGATGACGCTCCACGAAAGACCCAGCTTGCGCCATTGTTTTTCGGAGGTGGTCATACCAAGGATCCATTTCGGTGCGCGGAAGCGCGAGACCATGCGGGCGGTCTTACCGCTGCGTGAGCACACGATGATCAGCTTGGCGTCCACGTCGATAGCCAACGCCGCCGCCGCGTGGCTGATGGCATCGATATCGTTTTTGATCTCGAAACCGGCTTGGTTAAAGCGCTTGACGTAATCGATGTTGGATTCGGTCTGCTCGGCGATGCGCGCCATGGCTTGCACGGCCTCCACCGGGAATTTGCCGGCCGCCGTTTCGCCGGACAGCATCAAAGCGCTGGTGCCGTCGTACACCGCGTTGGCAACGTCTGAGATCTCTGCACGCGTTGGACGCGGTTTTTCGACCATCGACTCCAGCATTTCGGTAGCGGTGATCACGCGCTTGCCCTTCAGGCGGCAGGTGCGAATGAGCTTTTTCTGAATGGCCGGCAGTTCTTCAAACGGGATCTCCACGCCCATGTCACCGCGCGCCACCATAATGCCGTCGCTGGCTTTGATGATCGCGTCGATGTTATCCACGCCGGACCGATTTTCGATCTTGGCGATGAGGTCGATGTCGTGGCTGCCGTTTTCCTCCAGAAACCGGCGCACGTCCATCACGTCGCGCTCGGTAGAAACAAACGAGCACGCAATGAGATCCACGTCGTTTTCGATGCCGAACAGCAGATCGCGCTTATCCTGCTCGCTGAGATAGGTCTGCGCCATCACCTTGTTCGGGAAGCTCATGCTCTTGCGGTCGGTGAGGATGCCGCCGTTGATGACGCGGCAAATCGCGTCGGTATCGGTCAGTTCCTCCACTTGCAGCTTAACAAGGCCGTTGTTGATAAGCACGACGTCGCCCACGACCAGCTCCTTGACCATATTTTTATACGATACCGAAACACGGTGGCTGTCGCCCACGATCTCCTCCGAGGTCAACGAAAACAACTGGCCGTCCTCCAGCTCGGCCTTGCCGCCGGCGAAGGTCTTGATGCGGTATTCGGGCCCCTTGGTATCCAGCATGATGGCGATCGGCTGGCGCAGCTCGGTGCGCACCTCCTTCACCAGATCCATCAGCTTTTTGTGATCCTCGTGGCTGCCGTGCGAGAAGTTAAAGCGCGCCACGTTCATGCCGGCCTCGATCATGGCTTTGAGCGTCTCTTTGTTGGCGCAGGCCGGACCGACGGTGCAAATGATTTTCGTGCGTTTCATAAAGCTTGTCCTTCCTTTATTTGAGTGGGATATACAAATAGTCTTCGGTTTTTTTCATGTTCGGGTTCATCAGCACCTCCACCATGGTGCGGTAGATGAGCGTGGGGTTTTCCAAAAACCGCGCTTTCACGTGCTCCGCCTGATGAACGTCTGCCACCACCAACGAAAAGCTCATCATCGGTTCGTCGGTATTGTCAATGGCGCAATCCACGCGCACGCCGTTATCCAACGGCACAATATTGACTTTGGTCTGCTTGGCGGCGTGAGTTTGTGCGATCAGCCGCACAGCGGTCTGCATTGCGCGCTCGTGGATGGACAGCGGCAGATTGCCGCCCAGCACCCGGGCGATCTCGCGACCGTTTTCCGAAAGCGACAGCACGCCGTCCTGTTCGATGACGTTGCCGCGTTCAATGAGCAGCGACAGCGCACCGGCAAATTCAAAGTGGTTGGCGATCTCGTTTAGCAGAATGCAATCACTGATAAGTTTCTCCGAAAGCGGTTGGTCGATGCTGTATAGCAAATAGCAGATCAGCACCTGAATATCCTGCTGGTCGCGCAGACCGCCGGGACGGACACCCTCCGAAAAAGCCATGCAGATCCCTCCTTATATAAAAATGATCCAATCAAAAATAATCCAGTTTATTATACCATAAATTTTGGCCGGTTTCAATGGAAAATACGTCGGTTTGCAAAAAAAATATCCTCCGCCGGAACAATCCGACGGAGGATGCGTCTTTTTTATAGAGTTATTCAGCGGCTTCCGATTCGCGGTCTTCGCCGGAGATCTCAAAGTTGACGCCGGTCTTTTCCGGCTCGTTCTGATCAAAGCTGTAGTCCTTGCCCGGGAAGATGGCGTTGAGGATGATGCCGACGATAGCGGCTACCGCCAGCGGCGACAGCGTGATCTGCATACTGCCGATGGCAAAGCTAACGGTATCGCTGCTCAGACCGAGCGCGCAGACCAGAATGACCGCTGCTACGATCAAGTTGCGGCTCTTGGTCAGATCGACCTGATTTTCCACCACGTTGCGCACGCCGATGGCGGAGATCATGCCGTACAGCACGAACGAGATGCCGCCGATAATGGCACTCGGGATGGTGCTGATAGCGGCAGAAACGATGGGGAAGAAGGAGACGATGACCGCGAAATACGCGGCAATGCGCACGACCTTCGGATCGTATACGCGGGTGAGGGCCAGCACACCGGTGTTTTCACCGTAGGTGGTGTTGGCCGGGCCGCCGAACAGCGATGCCATAGCGGTCGCCAGGCCGTCGCCCATCAGCGTGCGGTGCAGGCCGGGCTTCTCAATAAAGTTGGTGCCGGTGGTGGAGCTGATGGCGGAGACGTCACCGATGTGCTCCATCATCGTGGCCAGCGCGATCGGCATGATCGCCACAATTGAACTGAGAATAAGCGAGGTGTTTGCCCAGTCAATGCCGCCAAACACGGTCTTTTCCCAGAAGATCGGGAGACCGATCAGGCCTTGTGCGCCAAAGATCTGCCCGTTTCCGATATTTTGGATAATGGCGGTGATGCCGCTGAAATCCAGACCGGTATTAAACAGCCAACTCCACGAACCGGTCAGCAGCTCGGGGTTAAAGACCGTGCAGACGTACAGCACGACCGCTACGGCATAAGAGACGAGAACACCGAGGATAATGGGGATGATCTTGGCCATGCCCTTGCCCCAGATATTGAACACCACTACCGTGCCCAGCGCGATCAGCGCCAGCACCCAGTTGGTCTCGCAGTTGTCCACCGCGCTGCCGGCCAACGTCAGACCGATGGCGATGATGATCGGGCCGGTCACGATCGGCGGGAAGAACTTCATCACGCGGTTAACACCGACGGCTTTGATGATCGCCGCCAGCACCAGATACACCAGACCGGCACACGCCACGCCCAGGCAGGCGTACGGCAGCAGCTCGGGATTATGAAAGTCGGTACCGGTTGCACCGGCGACGGCCGCATAACCGCCGATAAACGCAAACGACGAACCGAGGAACGCCGGAACCTTGCCTTTGCAGATGAGGTGGAACAGCAGCGTACCGGCACCGGCCATCAGCAGGGTGGTGGCCACGTCCAGACCGGTTAGGATCGGCACCAGCACCGTGGCACCAAACATCGCGAACATGTGCTGAATGCCGAGGATAATCATCTTCGGTAACCCGAGCACACGGGCGTCGGTAATGCCTTCGGCGCCAATAACGGTCTTTTCTTTGCTCATTGTTATCGTCTCCTTTATTTTGTTTTATATATCAGCTTGCGCTGAAATACCGAAAAAAAGGGGGCGGAAACCCCTTGCAGGATCTCCGTCCCCGGAATGCCGTATACGTACGGATATCCTTGATCGCTCTAGGGGGTAGTATACACAATTTGCGGCGAAAAGTCAAGAAACGTGTACGAAAATATACGGTTGTTTTATTTACGTTACTTATTATATAGGTGCTTGTTTTCGGCGATCCACGCTTCCCAGTCATACGGCGTGCCTTCATAGATGAAGTTTACCCAGTTGGTAAACAGCAAATAGCCGGTGGAGCGCCACCGCATGATAGGCGATTGCGTCGGATCGTCGTCCGGAAAATAGTTTTCGGGAATGGCCGGGTTGAGTCCTCGCACCTTATCGCGCAGATACTCTTTGTTCAACGTATCGCGGTCGTACTCGCAATGCCCGGTGAAAAATACCTGTCGGCCGTCCTTCCGTGCGGCGATGGCTAACCCGGCCTTGTGAGAGATAGCCAACGTTTCCAGACTGGGCACGGCGTTGACGGCTGATACACTGACGGTGGTGTTGCGCGAATGAGGGATGTAGAAAGTGTCGTCCAGCCCGCGCGTAAGAGGATGAAACGCCTGCAGGCGTTGATGCGCATACACGCCGGAAAGCTTTTGCGGCAACGGCTGCTTTTCTATACCATAATGATAATATAATGCTGCCTGCGCACCCCAGCAGATATGCAACGTAGAAAATACGTGCGTCTTGGACCAATCCATGATGGCGCATAGCTCGTCCCAATAATCCACGTCTTCGAATTCGATATGTTCCACCGGAGCACCGGTGATAATAAACCCGTCGAAGTATTGATCCTTCACTTGATCGAAGGTGCGGTAAAACTGCGCCATGTGCCGGCGGTCGGTGTGTGCCGGCCGATGGGTGGCGGTCTGCAGCAGCACGATATCCAACTGCAGGGCGGTATTGCTCAGTTGGCGCATCAGCTGTGTTTCGGTATCGATTTTCGTCGGCATGAGATTGAGGATCATCAGCCGCAGTGGACGGATATCCTGATGCGCGGCACGGCTCTCGCTCATAACGTATACGTTTTCAGATTCTAAAATTTGTTTGGCCGGCAAGTTATCGGCCACCTTGATCGGCATATGCACACCTGCTTTCTATGGTAAAATCGTATAAATATTACTGTCAGTATTGCAAGTATAGCAAATCCTTCGGCGAATTTCAACACTTTTTATACGATTTGCAAAAATCAAAAAAAGTTCGAAAAAAATTGTTGACAAAGTGTTTTCGCTGTGGTAAGATAGTCGAGCACCCCAAAACAAGGGCGTGCCGCAGGACCTTGAAAATTAAACAATGTAAGACAGGAAGAAACGAAACACACAACCCGTTAATTTAACGTTTATCGGTGTACGAAACATCGACGGTCGTTTGGAAGGAACGAAGCACGCGAAAGCGAAAAGTAAGAGCTCGAC
>JAFUPS010000214.1 GCA_017481085.1 Clostridia bacterium
CAACGGCGCCCGTGAGCCCTTCACTCTTGCCACCGAGAACGACGTTCTCAACGGCATGGGCATGCTGATGATGCGTCTGCTGACCCACCGCGCCCAGATCTTTGCCGACGTACGCACCTACTGGTCCGGCGATGCCACCGAACGGGTCACCGGCTACAAGCTGGAGGGTAAGGCTGCCGAATCGGACGGTATCATCCACCTGCTCAACTCCGGCGCGGCCTGCCTGGATGCTTCAGGCGTCTGCACCGACGAGAACGGCAATGCCGTGATGAAGAGATGGTGGGAGGTCACCGACGAGGATATCAAGAAGATGACCGACGCCACCGTTTGGTGCGAGGCCGGCTTTGACAACTTCCGCGGCGGCGGATTCTCCAGCCATTTCAATACCTTCGCCGAGATGCCCTGCACGATGATCCGCCTGAACCTGGTTAAGGGTCTGGGCCCGGTCCTGCAGATCGCCGAGGGCTGGACGGTCAACCTGCCGGATGAGGTGTCCGATACGCTGATGGAGCGCACCAACCCCACCTGGCCGTGCACCTGGTTTGCACCGCGCTGCGACGGTAAGGAGGGCTCGCCCTTCAAGACTGCCTACGAGGTGATGATGAACTGGGGCGCCAACCACGGCGCGATCTCTTACGGTCACATCGGTGCCGATCTTATCACCATGTGCTCTATGCTCCGCATCCCGGTGTGCATGCACAACGTGCCGGAGGACGAGATCTACCGTCCCGCCGCATGGAATGCGTTCGGTATGGACAAGGAGGGTCAGGACTATCGCGCCTGCGCCGCCTACGGTCCGCTATATAAAAAATAAGGAGATTGCCGTATGATCGTTAAACAGTATATCAAGGAATTTGAAAAGCTCGGCTTTGGTATGTTCGTGCACTTCGGTGTGTACTCCGTGCTCGGCAAGGGCGAATGGGCCAAGCAGCTGCTGAATATTCCGTACGAAGAATACGACAAACTGATTCCGCAGTTTAATCCGAAGCCTACGTGGGCACAAGAGCTGGTCGCCGTGGCAAAAAGCGCCGGTTGTAAGTACATCACGCTCACCACACGCCATCACGACGGTTTCTCGCTGTTCGATACGTGCGAGCTGAATAACTACAACACGGTCGTCGGCTGCGGCCGTGATCTGGTGCGTGAGTTTGTGAATGCATGCAACGCCGAGGGCATTGTGCCGTTTTTCTACCACACGCTGCTGGATTGGCACGAGCCGCTGTACAAATCGGATTTCAAAGCGTATCTCAAGTATCTGCGCCGCAGCGTGGAGCTGCTTTGTTCGCGCTACGGCAAGATCGGTGGTCTGTGGTTTGACGGCATGTGGGATAAGCCGGAGGAGGACTGGGAAGAGGATCTGCTGTACGGCACCATCCGTAAGCACCAGCCGGAGGCCATGATTATCAACAATACCGGTATGTCGCACCTTGGCGAGCTTGGTCATATTGAACTGGACAGCGTCACGTTCGAGCGCGGCAAGCCCGGTCCGATCAACGTGGAGGGTGCGCCGAAGTACGTGGCCAGCGAAATGTGCCAGATCTTCAATCAGCACTGGGGTTACGCCGCCGAGGATATTTGCTATAAAGCGCCGGCCGATATGATCCGTGACCTGGCCATCTGCCGTCGCTACGGTTCCAATATGCTGATGAACGTCGGTCCGATGGGGGACGGCAGCGTTCGCCCGATCGACGCCTGCATGCTCGGGCTGATGGGCGATTGGGTGCGCTATTTCAGCGAGGCAGTCTACCTGCCGCGTCCGTGCGGCATTGAGGTAGAGAACAAGGAAGAGGATTTTCTGTTGGCAAACGGTAGCAATTACTACCTGTTTTGTGACGGTCTGCCTATGGTGGCCGATCCCAACGTAGCCAAGTTTTCCGGTTCCGACTACCGCGATGTCTTTGCGCTGGATAAACCGATCAAGCGCGTCACCTGGCTGGATACCGGCGAGGAACTCCGATTTGAGCAGCAGGATGGCAAGACCACCGTTTACACGACGCCTTTTGTATGGGGACGTCACTTGGTCGTCCGCGTGGCCAAGATCGAAACCGAATAACCAAAACCGAAAATGTCCCCGGGCACTGCCCGGGGACATTTTTTGCAAAAAAATGAAAAAAAGTGTTAAAACTTAGAAAATGGCGTTAGCAATTGCCGATTTTATCTGTTATAATGCTTTGTGTAGTGATTATTGCCAAAACCGTACCGCGAAAATTGGCGCGCTTTTTGGCTACGTTAAAAGGAAAAGACTTGCAATCGTTTATCTTATTTGGTAAAATAAAGAAAATATGCGCACGTATGCGTATTTGTAAACCAAAGGAAGAGCAATATGAGCAATGCAATAAAATATACAGTGGACCGTTTGCAGACCATGGAAGAGAAATGGAAGCCGATTCCGTTTTGGTCATGGAATGCCAAGCTGGAACACGACGAGCTAAAGCGCCAGATCGAATGGATGCGCGAAACAAATAACGGCGGATTTTTTATGCACGCCCGTGGCGGTCTGCAGACGGAATATCTGTCGGACGAATGGATGTCCTGCGTAGAAGTGTGCGCCGATGCCGCCGACGGTATGGGCGCATGGATCTATGATGAAAACGGTTGGCCGAGCGGTTTTGCCGGTGGCAAACTGCTGGAACTGGAAGAGGACCGCGACCGCTATCTGATGCACACGATCGGTGCTTACGATCCGACGGCATCGGTCAGTTACCTCATGGATGGCGGGGCATTGGTGCGCGTGGCAGACGGCAGCGCCGAGGGGACCTATCTCAACGTGACGATCCATTCGGCGGCCTCTACGGCCGATATCCTCAACCCCAAGACGGTGGATAAGTTCCTCGCGCTGACGCACGAGGCATACAAGGCCCGCTTTGGCGATGATTTTTCCAAGAAGATTGCCGGCTTTTTCACAGATGAGCCGCAGTATCAGCGCTGGCACACGTCCTATACCACCGTGGTGGCGGACTACTTCCGCGAGCAATACGGCGAGGATATTCTCGATAAGCTCGGCTTGCTATTTGTGGAAAAGGAAGGCTATCGCGAGTTCCGCTATCGCTATTGGAAAGCGATGCAGCACCTGATGCTCAAAAACTTTGCCGAAAAGGTGTACACGTGGTGCGACGAAAACGGTATGATGCTTACCGGTCACTACGTGGAAGAGGTTTCGCTGGGCTGCCAGATGATGTGTTGCGGCGGCGTGATGCCGTTTTATGAATATGAGCATATCCCGGGTATCGACTGGTTGGGTCGTCAGTCCGAAGGTGAGCTGTCGCCGCGTCAGGTCGGTAGCGTTGCCGCACAGCTTGGCAAAGAGCAGGTACTTACCGAGTCGTTTGGTTGCTGTGGTTGGGATGTTACCCCGCGTGACCTGCGCCGCATTTTAGCCTTTCAATACATCGGCGGCGTCAACCTGCTTTGTCAGCATCTGCTGCCGTATGCCGAAAACGGCCAGCGCAAGCGTGACTATCCGGCGCATTATTCTCCGGTCAATCCGTGGGTTGCCGAAAAATTTGCCGATTTCAATCTGTACGTTGCGCGTCTGGGCCGCATGATTGCCGAAAGCAAAGAGCCGGTCAACGTGGCCGTGCTGCATCCCATGCGCTCTGCCTATTTCGACTATAAGCGCGAGTGCTGTGAAGACAATGGTTTTGGCATTGAAACGCTTGACGATCAGCTAAAGGCAGACCTTCGTCGGCTG
>JAFUPS010000215.1 GCA_017481085.1 Clostridia bacterium
AACGGCAAAATGACCGAGATCCTCGACGAGGCCACCGATCAGTGGGGCATCAAGGTCGGTCGTGTGGAACTCAAAAACATCATTCCGCCGGCAGAGATCCAGAACGCCATGGAAAAACAGATGAAGGCGGAGCGCGATCGCCGCGAGACACTGTTGCAGGCAGAAGGTCACAAAGCCGCGGTCATCATGCGCGCGGAAGGTGACAAGCAGGCGATGATCCTCGCCGCCGAGGGTGAGCGCGATGCGCGCATTGCCCGGGCCGAGGGTGAAGCCAAGGCTATCTATCTGGCCAAGAAAGCGGAAGCCGACGGCTTGATCGCTCTTAAGGAAGCCGGCGCGGATGCGGCGGTGTTGGAGCTCAAGCGGTATGAGGCGCTGGTGAAGCTGTCCAACGGCAAGGCCTCCAAGATCATCGTGCCGACCGACGTGGTGAACGCGGCGAAATCCAACGTCATGTTCTCCGAGATAACCGGCATCGGCGATACCACCCCGGAAGGCACCACCCCTGCCGCCCCCAAGAAGACCGACCCCTGCTGTGATTAAAACAAAAAATCCCACCCTGCCCGGCAATGTCATTAAATTAGTCCGTCATTGCGAGGGAGCATAGCGACCGTGGCAATCCGTAATTCTTAAAAACGGATTCTCACGTCGGGCTACGCCCTCCTCAGAATGACCAACTCTCTTATCTTAATGACATTGCCCTGCCCGGGTGGGTTTTTGTTTTAAGTAATAGGTAATAGTGAAGAGTGAAGAGGTGTTATTCTTCTCTCGTGCGGGTGCGGCGCCAATACGCGCCCATGGAAAAGCCTTTTTCGGCGGTGGCATCCTCACCCAAAAACGCCGGCGCCACAAACGCTTCCGATTCCTCTACGCTGTCAAATTCCACCTCGGCGTAGTAAAACTCGGTCGGCAACCCCTCGTCTACGCGGCTGCACTCCAGCAGATGACCGTCCGGCAGGCGGTATACCTTCAACTCCTTGCGGATGGGGGGTGCTACCAGTAGATCGCACAGCTCGTCGTACTGCTCGCGCGTCAGCGGCATTTCGGTCTCGCGGCGCATCAACCGACCGCGCCCCTTGAAGCACAGCCAATAGCACTCCTCGTTTTCACCCTTGGATGCCCGGATGCGGATAGTCGGCGCGGTGCACAGATACGATTGCTCGATCATTACGTGTGTGACCAGCGGCCAGCCCTCGCGCTCGTCCGGGAATCGGTCAATGTGGTATTTGCGTTCAATTTCCCAATGCGGTGTTGCTTCGGACATATCCCTCACCTCTCTGATGGTATTGTACCCCACGACCGATTTGCTGTCAAGCCTTGCATTTTGCAGAAACCGGTGGTATACTATTCTCAGTTGTTCACTACAGAAAAGAGGAATGTATTATGTCAGAATGCACACACGATTGCGGTAACTGCTCGGCCAACTGCGGCGAGCGCCAAACGCCGCAAAGCTTTTTGGAAGCCCCTCACGAAGGCACTACCGTTCATAAGGTGATCGGTGTTGTCAGCGGTAAGGGCGGCGTCGGTAAATCCATGGTGACCTCGCTGCTGGCGGTGCTCACCAATCGCGCCGGCTACCGCACGGCGGTGCTGGATGCGGATATCACCGGTCCGTCGATTCCCACGGTGTTCGGTCTGCACGACCGCGCCATGGGAACGGAAGACGGCATTTTGCCGGTAGTCACGCCGTCGGGCATCAAGGTGATGTCGCTCAACCTGCTTATCGAGAACGAGACCGATCCGGTGGTATGGCGCGGTCCGGTCATCGCCGGCGCGGTCAAGCAGTTCTGGACGGACGTGCTGTGGGGCGACGTAGATTATATGTTTGTGGATATGCCGCCCGGTACCGGCGACGTGCCGCTGACGGTGTTTCAATCGCTGCCGCTGGACGGTATTGTGATCGTCACCTCGCCGCAGGAGCTGGTTTCCATGATCGTCGCCAAGGCGGTGAACATGGCCAACATGATGGATATTCCGGTGCTCGGCATCGTGGAAAACATGGCCTATTTCGAGTGCCCGGATTGCGGCAAGCGCCACGCGATCTTTGGCGACAGCCACGTGCAGGCCATCGCGGAGCAGTATGGGATCCCGAGCATCGCGCAGATGCCGATCGATCCGAAGCTGGCCGAGCTGGCCGACGACGGCGAGATCGAGAACGTGTACGGCGAATGGCTGGACGGTCTCGCCGAAGCCATCCGCGGATAATCACCGCATTTCCCCTGTGCACATGTGCACGGTCAGTTCGTAACCATCCTGACCTAAAACAAAACTAAGGAGTGTTAACCCATGAAATCCAATCATCTGCGTCAGTTGACGCTGGCCGGTGTGATTGCGGCGGTATACGCCGTGCTGACGCTGTGTATCCCCGTCGCATCGTTCGGTATGCTGCAATTGCGGCTGTCGGAGGTGCTGACGATCTTGCCGGTGTTTTCTGCCGCGGCAGTACCGGGACTGACCATCGGCTGCCTGCTCGCCAACCTGCTCGGGATGTGCTTCGGGCTGACCGGTGCGTGGGATCTGCTGTTCGGCACCGTCGCCACCCTGCTCGCCGCCTTGCTCACGCGCAAGCTGCGGCACGTGCATTGGTTTGGATTGCCGGTGCCGTCGGCGCTGATGCCGGTCATTTTCAACGCCGTCATCGTGGGCTTTGAGATCGCGATGTTCTTTTCGGGCACGGCGTTTTCGTTGCCGCTTTACGGTATAAACGCGCTGTGGGTCGGCGTGGGCGAGTTGCTCGCCGCCACCGTCGGCGGCTTGGTGCTTTATACCACCCTTTGCCGCTCCGAAACCGACAAGCGATTGTTTAAATTCACAGAAGAATGACAAAACGCCGCTGATTTCAGCGGCGTTTTATTTTTGGGGTAAGTTTTAGTAAATACAGACTGTATATCTAGTTGCAAATTATACTAAAATATGTCGTTTGGAGGGCGATTCCCGAAGAATCTCTGCAGCCGTTAGCCGGAAGTTGAGATTCCTCGCTACGTTCGGAACGCTTCACTGACCGTAGGGAGCGAGGCCCTCCTCGCTCCGCCGGAAACCTGCTGCCGTTAGCCGGAAGTTGAGATTCCTCACTACGTTCGGAACGATTCACTGACCGTAGGGAGCGAGGCCCTCCTCGCTCCGCCTGAAACCTGCAGCAAACCTGACGGCGGAGGATTGCCTCTGCCCTACGAAAGCCGGGAGGATTGTGCGTGTCCGACTACCTCATCCGTCACCTACGGTGACACCTTCTCCTGATAGGAGAAGGCTTTTGGATGCGCGAGGTTTGAAATCTTTAATTTCGTTAATCGAGCCGTGCGATAGTTAACCATTCCCTACAACGGTAGCCAGACGCGGCAATAAACCTCTGACGGCAGAGGATTGCCTCTGCCCTGCCGTTGTCTTCGGTAAATCGTGAATAGCACCTCTTAACTTTTCACTATTACTTATTACTTAAAAAAATCCCGTCCGTGATGGACGGGATTTTTTCTTATTCTTCAACCGTTTCTTCGGTTTCGGGTTCATCGGGAGTGTCCGCGCCTTCATCGGCATCGCCGGTGTCCTCCGGCTTGACGGTCTCCTCCTCCTCATCGCGCGAGGTGTTGATGAGCGACACGATCTTCACACCCTCGCCCAACCGCATGACGCGCACGCCCTTGGACGGACGGTTGCACAAGCGGATATCCGACGCATGCATACGAATCACAATACCGTCGGTGGAGATGAGCATGATATCCTCGTTCTCCGGGTCGATGGCGGTCACCGCCGCCACGTCGCCAAAGCGCCCGACGTGGTAGTTGGTGAGACCCTTACCGCCGCGGCTCTGCAGACGGTAGTTGTCATACTCGGACAAGCGGCCGTAGCCGGTCTCGGTCACGGTGAGCAGCTTCTTGCCCGGCTCAAGCACGACCAGGCTGATGACCTCGTCGTCAGCGCGCAGGTTGAGCGCCTTCACGCCACGGGCCGTACGGCCGATGACGCGTGCGTTTGCCTCGCTGAAGCGGATGGCCATACCCTTCCTGGTCGCTACCAGCATATCCTGGTAACCGTCGGTGACGGCCACACCCACCAAGCTGTCGCCCTCGTCCAGATCAATGGCGATCAAGCCGCTCTTGCGGGCGTTGCTGTAGGCGCTGAGACGCGTGCGCTTGATGATACCGCGGCGCGTGAGCAGCGTGAGATACTGGTCGTCGAGGAACTCGTTCGCCGGAATCATGGCGGTAACCTTTTCGCCCTGCTCCAGCGGCAGCAGGTTGACGATGTTCATGCCCTTGGCGGTACGGCTGCCCTCCGGCACCTCGTAGCCCTTCAAGCGGTACACACGGCCGGTGGTGGTGAAGAACAGCACCATGTCGTGCGACGAGCACGCAAACAGCGTTTCGGTCACATCCTCGTCACGCGTGGTCATGCCGGTGATGCCGCGACCGCCACGATGCTGTGCCTTGTACGCATCCGCCGCCATACGCTTGATGTAACCCAGGCGCGTCATGGTAAGCACGCTCTCCTCCACCGGGATGAGATCCTCAATATCCATTTCGCCCGAAATGATGGAGATCTCCGTGCGGCGTTCATCGCCGTATTTATCGCGCATACGCAGGCATTCTTCCTTCACGACCGCGTGAATCTTGTGTTCGTCGGCCAACAGCGCCTCAAACTCGGCGATCTTGGCGTGCAGTGCGTTCAGCTCGTC
>JAFUPS010000216.1 GCA_017481085.1 Clostridia bacterium
GGCGCTGCCGGGCCAGCTGCCCAGAGTGGCGCCGTCGTCGTTCCAGACGTACAGGTTCAGCGGGCTCCAGCCAATGGTGTTGGCAAAGTGGAAGATGGCGGTGTATTCGGTCGACTCGTCGTCATCATCGCCGCCTGCGCCGGGAGCGGTCACCTCGGTGGTGATCTGCTTGGTGGCAGCGTCAAAGCGGATGGTCACGGTAGAGCCGTCCTCGTCCACGGTGACGGTGGCGTTGCCGCCGTTCGCGCCCCAGCTGTTGGACCAGCTGCCGTCGGTGACCTTGAACTCATAGCTGCCGGCCGCCACATTGGTGAAGACCTTTTCGTACACGCCGTCATTGTCTTCATCGGTCATGGTGTTGACATCATAACTGGGGTCCCATTCGTTGCCGCACAGGCCGGACGCGCCGGCAATGATGTAGGTGGGAGGCACGGCTGCCACATAGCTCAGGGTCAGCGAACCGGCCGGATTTTCGACCAGCGTAAAGGTCAGCTCTTTGCCGCCGGGCACCTTCATCTTCTGCGAAGCGCCGGTAGTGGTGTTCAAGAACATGGCGGTCGTCTCTTCGCAGTATTCCTCGGTCATAAACCAGTTGGCGTTGTCGCCGGTCTTCAGGAACACATAGGAATCCTGCGTAAAGGTCGCGGTCAGGGTACCGTCCACGAACTTGTAATCGCCCAGATTCTCCCAATCATCACCAAAGCCGTAGTCCACGCCGTTGATGAAGCCGATCAGGTAGTAGTCGACCGTCTCGTCGCCGCCGCCTTCACCGCCGCCGGAGGAGGGGGTGTATTCGATCCGCTTCCAGTGGGTGCCTTCATTCCAGTAAACGGTATAGGCGTTGCCGTCGTCAAGCTCATCCGCAACAACATCAGGCGTCTGGTCACGGTTGCCGGAGCCATCGTTCTTGACGCCGTTAAAGATGATCGCGGTTACGTCGGCGGGGATCTCGGCAGAGTACATATCATAGCCGCCCACCTGCTCCACCAAGGTCATGGCAGCGCCCGGCCAGGTGGAGGCGGGGCTGGTGGTGCTGCCCCAGTAATGCACGCTGACCTCGGGCCACAGCCAGTCGTTGCGGAAGTAGACGGTGATGGTGTCCGGCTCCTCCACGCCCACGGCGGTGATGACGATGTCGCCGGTCACGCCTGCAGCGGGGATGGTCAGGACGCCGTCGATATAGGTAAAACCGGTGTAATCATCGCCGCCCACCGTCACGGTGACGCTCTCGGGCAGGGTGTAGCCGTCATCAGCGGTCAGGTCGGCGGTGTAAACCTCGCCTGCCAGCGCCGCCGGGGCGCCGTTGCTGGTCACATGGGTGCCGTTAAAGGTCACGGCATAGCTTGCCGGGGCCGCCGCGGGAGTGTACACCGACCAGCTGCCGCCGCCGTTGTCCCAGGCGCCTTCGGCCACAGTGTAGCAGTTCTTGTCGTCGGTGGGCACGACCAGATCAGCGGTCTGGTTCCACTTGTTGTCCCAGTTGTTGGCGGTGGTGCCGGGGTTCATACGCACAAAGATCACATTGGGGTAGCCCTCGGGGGCGGTGACCTCGTACACGCCGTCGTTGTCGGCGTCGGTCATACCCACCCAGGTATCGCCGCTGCCAAAGAAGTAGGCGGCAAAGCGGGCGTTGGCCTGCTTCCAGTTGCCGTTGGGCACAAGGTACAGCACCTTGTCCTGCGGCTCCTCCACGCCCACAGCGGTGATGACGATGTCGCCGGTCACGCCCTCGGCGGGAATGGTCAGCACACCGTCGGCGTAGGTAAAGCTGGTGTAACCGATGCCGCCCACCGTCACGGTGACCGTCTCGGGCAGCAGATAGCCCTCGTCAGCGGACAGGGTGGCGGTATAGGTCTCGCCCTCGGTGACGGTGGCTGCACCGCTGCTGGTCACATTGGTACCGTTAAAGGTCACATTATATACCGACGGTGTTTCGGTAAACACAGACCAGCCGCTGCTGCCGTTCCATGCTCCCTCAGGCACAGTGTGGCAGTTTTCGTCGCCGGTGGGCACGACCAGATCAGCGGTCTGATTCCACTTGTTGTCCCAGTTGTTGGCAGTGGTGCCAGGGTTCATACGCACAAAGATCACATTGGGGTAACCTGCGGGCGCATCAACCCTGTAAACGCCCGCATCATTCGGGCATTCTTCCATGCTCACCCATTTCTCGCCGTTGCCGAAGAAATAGGCGGCAAAGCGGGCGTTGTCCACCTTCCAGTTGGAGTTGGGTGTCAGGTAAAGAGTTGTGGCACTGTCCGCCGCATCGGCCGTCATGGCGCTGCCGAATGCCGCGGTCGGCACAAAGGACAGCGCCATGGCAAACGCCATCAGCATACTGACGACGCGCTGCCACAAGCTGCGCTTTGTACCGTTTTTGTTGTTTCCGGTCATCATGGTTCGCTCACTTTCCTCTGGATTTTTCCACGGTGCCATAGCACCGCATTGTACTACCTTATAGTATAGGCTTGCGCTCCCGGTTGCGCAATTATGGGTTTTGCCAAAAAAATATCCATCCTCTGTGCACATCCCACAAATTGTGCAAGTCGCCAAAGTTTTCCGGACAAATCCCTTGCATCCATTCGGTTTTTTCGTCGTTTTGCTTGCCAAACAATTATAACCACTCGGTTATCAATCGACGCACTTGCTGCTCTTTTCTGACATTTTTGCGCATTTGTTGCGCAAAAAAACATCTCCCATTTCCTGCTTCGATGTCCTGTTGACGCAACGCAGTGCAGGCTGTGTCCTTTCGAATGTTTACAGCCGCCAATCAGACCGTATGGATCAACCGACGTGTTTTCGCAGTAAACAAAAACAGCCTGTCCGCCGCCGGACAAGCTGTCTGCTCAAAACGATTCTGATGGGCGTTCTGCGCCGTCTCACAACGGCCGGCTCAGCTAGTTCCTGCAGCATCCTCACTCTGCTGCAGCGGCGACACATTCTGATTCCACCACTGTGCAAATTCCTCGGCACTCGCTTTCTCTTTTTTGGACTTGCCCCACCAGCACCCATAGAACTCCATGTCATTCATGATCTCCAAAACCGCAGTGTTGAACGCCCGCCGGCATCGCACGTTTTCGATTTGCCGAATGTCGACCTCCGCAACCTGAAACCGATTTCCCCGGTTCTTTCCTATTACCGAGATCTCGTTACGGGTACGATCCCAGACTCTTCCGCAGAGGTACACCTTTGTGCCTCCGGTAAAAGCGGCAGTGCCGTACCGCAAGGTTCCGTCCGGGTCATAATACGTTTTGCGGATGTTGCCCACAACACAGTAGGTCCAGTTCTGCTTGTCTTCCATAGGCACCCCCCTTTCTTATTTCAAGAATACCAAATGTGCAGTCCCATAAACCGCACGAATACCGGCTTAAACCTTTTGACCAAAAATGCAGGCGCCATTCTTTCGAACAGCGCCTGCTTTTGGCGGAGGAAAAGGGATTTGAACCCTTGCACCGGTCACCCGGCCTACGAGATTTCGAGTCATTTGGAGCAAAAAATCGAGAGAAATCGATAAGTAACTTTAAGACCCCGCCAGAACGAGTTCCACTCGCATAATAAGTCATGTACGCACCCTACACAAAGCGTAGAAAAAGCGTAGAAATCGCCCCGCAAGCTAACATCAGGATACCGCAA
>JAFUPS010000217.1 GCA_017481085.1 Clostridia bacterium
AGCAGGTGCAACAGATCTACACCGGCGAGTTGACGACGTGGTCGGAGCTGTTGCCGTGAAACGACTGAAAGAACACGCCATGGGCGCGGTTTTTTTGCTCGCCGCTTGCGTCTCGGTTGCCGCCGTGGTGCTTATCTGCGTATTTCTGTTTGCCGGCGGCTTGCCGGCGATCGCCGAGATCGGGGTAGAGGAGTTCCTATTGGGAACGTCCTGGCAGCCGGAGAACGGCCAATACGGCATCTTTCCCATGATCGTCGGCAGCCTGTGTGTGACCGGCGGAGCGTTGCTTGTCGGCGTTCCGGTCGGTATTTTCACGGCGGTGTTTCTGGCGTGCTTCTGTCCCAAACGTCTGTATAGGTTGCTGAAGCCTGCGGTCAACCTGATGGCCGGGATACCCTCGGTCGTGTATGGATTTTTGGGGCTGACCGTGCTTGTTCCGTTGGTGCGGGATACGCTTGGAGGCCGCGGTTTCAGCGTGCTGGCGGCTTCTCTGCTGCTGGGCGTGATGATTTTGCCGACGGTGGTCAGCGTGGCCGAGTCGTCTCTGCGCGCGGTGCCGTCGGCTTGCTACGAGGGGGCGCTGGCGCTGGGCGTCACGCATGAGCATGCTGTTTTTCGCACGGTGTTGCCGGCTGCCAAAAGCGGTGTATTGGCCGCGGTGGTGCTGGGGCTCGGTCGCGCTATTGGCGAAACGATGGCGGTGATCATGGTGGCCGGCAATCAAGCAGTATTGCCCGATGAGATCACCGACGGCGTGCGCACCATGACAGCCAACGTTGTGCTGGAAATGGCGTATGCCACCGATCTTCACCGTGGAGCGTTGATCGCTACGGCGGTGGTGCTGTTTGTGTTTATTTTGCTTATCAATCTGCTGTTCTCGTGGCTGAAACGAAAGGGGAACTCATGAAACGCCGTTCGGTAATTCTCAAAGGATTTGTCTGGGGAGCGGCCGGTATCACCTTGTTGACGGTCGGGTTTATTTTTGTCTACATACTAATAAAAGGCATTCCGCATATAACACCAAAACTGTTCGCGTGGGAATATACGTCAGAAAACCTGTCTCTCATGCCAGCGCTGGTGAATACGTTGCTGATGACGGTGCTGTCGCTGTGCGTGGCCGTGCCGGTCGGCATCGGCGCGGCGATCTATCTCACCGAGTACGCCTCAAAGAGGAAGGGATTGGTGGGGATCATCGGCATCACTGCCGAAACGCTTGCCGGTATTCCGTCCATCGTATACGGGCTGTTCGGCTCGCTGTTTTTTGTGAAATTTTTGGGGCTGGGGTTGTCGCTGCTGTCGGGTGCGCTCACGCTTTCGGTGATGATCCTGCCGCTGATCATGCGTACGACCGAGGAAGCGCTGCGTGCTGTGCCAGCCGGCTATCGGGAGGGCAGCTTCGGCTTGGGCGCCGGGCGATTGCGTACGGTGTTTTGCGTGATGCTGCCAAGCGCCATGCCGGGTATTGCATCCGGTGTTATCTTGGGAATTGGCCGCATCATTGGGGAGTCGGCAGCATTGCTGTTTCCCGCCGGCTCGGTGGCGCATCTTGCCGCCAATGCAGGGGATGCCGGACGAACACTCGCGGTGCATATGTACGTGCTGTCCGGCGAAGGTCTGCACGTCGGTCAGGCCTACGCCACCGCGGTGGTA
>JAFUPS010000218.1 GCA_017481085.1 Clostridia bacterium
GATGTAATACGTGCCGCCGCCCATCGCCATAGCAACGTCCAGACCACCGGCGCCAAACGCCAGCATGCCGATACCGCCGGCAGTGGGAGTATGACTATCCGAGCCGATCAGCGTCTTGCCCGGGATGCCGAAGCGCTCCAGATGCACCTGATGGCAGATGCCGTTGCCGGGGCGGGAGAATTGCAGGCCGTGCTTTTTGCAAACGCTTTGGATATAGCGGTGATCGTCGGCGTTTTCAAAGCCGGTCTGCAGGGTGTTGTGGTCGATATACGCGACCGAAAGCTCGGTACGCACACGGTCGATGCCGATCGCCTCAAACTCGAGGTAGGCCATCGTGCCGGTCGCATCCTGCGTCAGCGTCTGATCGATCTTCAGACCGATCTCGCTACCGATCTGGCTCATATCGCCCGAAAGCAGGTGCGCTTTGATGCATTTTTGTGCTAAGGTGTAACCCATTGTTCATCGTCCTTTCGCTGGGTGGATAGTTCTTAATACCGCATTATTATACTGCTTTTCAGCCGTTCTGTCAATCGGTGAGTTTCTCAAAAATCTGCGTGGCGTCAACCGCTTGCAGGTCGGCGGAAAAATCGTAGCCGTAGCACCGGCAACCGGGGTACAGTTCATTCATCGGCACCAGCACAAACGCGCGTTCGTGCAGACGGGGGTGCGGCAGCGTGAGCTCCGGCGTGGCGTTTTCGGCACCGTCGGCCAACAGCAGGTCGATGTCGACCACGCGCGGGGCGTTGCGGAAGGTGCGCTCCCGCCCAAGGGCGGCTTCGATGCCAAGGCACGCACCCAGCACCGCTGCCGGGGAAAGGGTGGTGTCAATTTCTGCGACGGTGTTGGTAAACGCCGGTTGATCGGTGTAGCCGACCGGTGCGGTGCGGTAGAAGGATGCCCGACGGCAGACGGTGATGCCCGGTACGCGGTCCAGCGCCGCAAGCGCCGCCTGCAGCGTTTTGACCGGGTGACCGAGATTAGCCCCCAGCCCAAGCAACATGTGCATAGAAACAGCCTCCTTTAAAACCGAAGAAAAAAGGCGGTCGACAGCGACCGCCTTTTTATGAGCCATTACTTTTTCTTGTTGGCGGCCTTTTTCTTGGCAGCGGCCTTTTTCTTGGCAGCGGCGGCTTTCTTGGCAGCCTCTTTCTTAGCAACCTTGCGGGCAACCGCACGCTCGGCCGAGCGAACTTCTTCCTTCTCGGCCCACATCACCCACGTCGGAGAGCAGAGGAACTGCGAGCTATAGAAGCCGGAGAGCAGACCGAACAGCAGCGGCACAGCGAAGCTGATGATGGAATCCAACTGCATCACGACCGCCACGATCGCGACCGCCAGCATCGCGCCGACGGTGGTCACTGTGGTGGACACGTTACGGCGGACCGACTGGTTGAGCGACAGATTGACGACCTCGGCCAGGCCGGATTCCTTGTGCAGCAGACGGTTTTCGCGGATACGGTCGAACACGACGATGGTGCCGTTCAGCGAGTAACCGAGGATAGCCAGCAGCACCGCCACGAAGTTATCGTTCAGCGGGATCCGGAAGATCACAAACGAGAAATACACGATGATCATATCGTGGAACAGCGCCGCCACAGCCATGACAGCGGCCGTCCAAACACCGATCTTACGGAAGCGGATGCCGACGTAGATCAGCAGGAATGCCGCCGCGAGAATCAGCGCGAACAGGCATTTCCACAGGAAGCGCGCAC
>JAFUPS010000219.1 GCA_017481085.1 Clostridia bacterium
GAAGCGGAAGAGCTGATCGCGCAGCGCACCGCCGGCGAAGCGGATATTACCGCGCTCCGTCAGCAGCAGCGTGAAGCATCGGAGGAGAAGGAACGCCTGAGCGGCGAGGTCGCCCGTATTGAGGAAAAGACCGCCGCGGCGCAGACCGAGACCGACGATATCCTCCGCAAGCTGTATGAGGAATACGAAATGACTCGCGCCGAAGCCGAAGCCGTAGCACCGCCGCTGGAAAACGTCGGTGAGGCCGGACGCCGGCTTTCGGAGCTGAAGAATAAGATCCGTGCGCTGGGGCACGTTAACGTCGGTGCTATCGATGAGTACAAAGAGGTCAAAGAGCGCTTTGACTTCCTCTCGGAACAGGTCAACGACGTGGAGGTTTCCAAGAAAGAACTGCTGGATCTGATCGGCGACCTTGTCGCTCAGATGCGCGACGTGTTTATCGAGCGCTTCAACGAGATCAACGGCCACTTTGGGAAGATCTTCGCCGAGCTGTTCGGCGGCGGTCGTGCAGAGCTGCGCCTGCAAGACCCGGATAACGTGCTGACCTCAGGCATTGATATGTTCGTACAGCCGCCGGGCAAGGTGATTTTGAACCTCGATGCGCTGTCGGGCGGTGAGAAGGCGCTCACAGCCATTGCCCTGCTGTTCGCCATTCTGCGCGTTACCCCCTCCCCGTTCTGCGTATTGGACGAGATCGAGGCGGCGCTGGACGACGTCAACGTCGACCGCTATGCGCAGTACCTGCGCCGCATGACCGACGAAACGCAGTTTATCGTCATCACTCACCGCCGTGGTACGATGGAGGAAGCCGACGTGCTGTACGGTGTGACCATGCAGGAAAAGGGCGTGACCACGTTGCTTGAGCTGCGCGCCAGCGAAGTAGAAGCGCGCCTGGGCATCAAGCTGGGCGAAAGCTGATCTATAAGGAGAACACTATGGGACTTTTCAGTAAGATCGGCGAAGGCCTGCGCAAAACGCGCGGCTCGCTGATGAACTCGGTCAATTCCATGCTCAAGGCGTTTGGCAAGGTGGATGACGAACTGTTTGAGGAACTCGAGGAGATCCTCATTGCCGGCGACGTCGGCATCAACACCTCCTCGCGCATCTGCGAGGAGCTACGCCGCCGCGCAAAAGAGCAAAACATCAAGGATGCCGAGCAGATCCGGGGGCTGTTGCGCGAGATCGTGGCGGAAATGCTCACCGGCGACAACGAGATGCATCTGACCACCACACCGTCGGTCGTGCTGGTCATCGGTGTCAACGGCGTGGGTAAGACCACCACCATCGGCAAGCTCGCCACCCACTACAAGGCGATGGGAAAAACGGTGCTGCTGGGCGCGGCGGATACCTTCCGTGCGGCCGCCATCGACCAGCTCGCCGTGTGGGCAGAGCGTGCCGGCTGCGATATCATCAAGCACGGCCCGGGTGCCGACCCCACCGCGGTGGTATTCGATTCCATTTCCGCGGCCAAGGCACGCGGTGCGGATATCGTCATCTGCGATACCGCCGGTCGCCTGCACAACAAGAAAAATCTGATGGATGAGCTGGCGAAAATGCACCGCATCATCGACCGCGAGCTACCGGATGCGGACAAGGAGACCTTGCTCGTGCTGGATGCTACCACCGGTCAGAACGCCGTCAACCAGGCACGCGAATTTAAGCAAGTGGCGGATATCTCCGGCATCGTGCTGACCAAGCTGGACGGCACGGCGCGTGGCGGTGTGGTGCTTGCTATTCAAGAGGACCTGAAAGTGCCGGTCAAGTTTATCGGCGTGGGCGAAGGCATTGACGATCTGCAGAAATTCGACCCGGAGGCCTTTACCGCCGGATTGTTTGAGGAATGACCATGAAATACGTAATTGCCACACACAACCCCGGCAAGTTAGCCGAGCTGCAACGCATTTTAGCACCGCTCGGCATTGATGCCGTTACGGTGGACGGTCTGACCGATGCGGATGAGACCGGCACTACCTTTGCGGAGAACGCCTATATCAAAGCCGAGCTGGCCTGCCGGGAGACCGGTCTGCCGGCGGTAGCCGACGATTCCGGGTTGTGCATCGATGCGCTGGGCGGTGAACCCGGCGTGCGCACGGCGCGCTATGCCCCGGTCGGACAGCGCAAGGCCACCGTGCTGCAAAAGCTTGGGGATCTCCCCCGGGAAAAGCGCACCGCCCGGTTTGTGTCGGCGGTATGCTGCGTGTGGCCGGATGGCCGCGTAGTCACCGCCGAGGGCGTCTGCGAAGGTTACATCGGCACGACATGCCGCGGTGATGGCGGTTTCGGATACGACCCCATCTTCGAGATCGAGGACGGCCGCACCTTTGCGGAGCTATCGGCGGAGGATAAGGACGCCATCAGCCACCGCGGTGTGGCACTGCGTCTGTTTAAACAGAAATTACAGCAAGAATTGGAGAAATAATATGCTTACCAGCAAACAACGCGCTTATCTGCGCGGACTCGCTAACTCCTACGAGGCCATCGTGCACGTAGGCAAGGGCGGCGTCGGCGCTACCATCATCAAGCAGGCGGACGACGCACTCACTGCACGTGAGCTCATCAAGGGCAAGGTGCTGGAGACCGCACCCGAGACCGCCCGCGAGGTCGCCGAGCAAATTGCGGCGGAAATCGGTGCCGAGGTCGTGATGACCATCGGCCGTACCTTCGTGCTGTACCGCCGTCATCCGGAAGAGCCGAAGATCATGCTTCCCCGGAAATAAGACAATGAAGATCGGATTGTTTGGGGGGACGTTTGATCCACCCCATATCGGGCACGTAGCGCTGGCCAAAGGCTGTGCGCAACTGCTTGGACTGGACCGGGTGCTGCTGATGCCCACCGCCATTCCGCCGCACAAGATCAAAACCGACATGGCCGCACCGGAGCACCGGCTGGCCATGTGCCGCGCTATAGCGGCCACC